>JACZVE010000387.1 GCA_022572825.1 SAR324 cluster bacterium | reverse complement strand
TCCACCGCCAGGCCCAGGGCGATACTGCCGATCAGCAGGGTGAAGGCGTCCAGACGAATGCCCGTATATCCCATCACCAGCCCCATGGTGATCAGGATGGGGGACAGGTTGACCACCATGCTCAGCAGCCCCAGCCTGAAGCTGCCGATCAGCAGCATCATCATCAGGGTGATCACCACGGCGGCGATCACGTAGCTCTTCGCCATGCTGCGCATCATGTTGTAAATCATCTGGGTCCAAAGTTTCATTTCCCCAGTCACCGTGACCTCGGCGCCGTTCCTGAAAACGCGTTGAGCCTCCCGCCCAAGGTCTCCAACAAAATTAACGTAGGCCGCGGCATCATCCCAGGGAACACGGACCGATAACCGGGCTTTGCTGAACCGGCTGTCCACCAGGGACTCCAGGTCATCGCTGCCGCTGTTCTCGAACAGCAGCAGTTCCTGGGCGATCAGCGCCCTGCTTTGCGGAATGGTGTAGAATTCCTGCCGGTTTTCGTTGAGGGCCTTGTTGGTCTCTTGCAACACATCGACCACGGAACTGGTCTTCCCCACGAAATTCACGCCGGCCTTATTCTCGTATGCTTCCGCGAAGCGGCCCAGGGATTCGATATTGTTCATCACGGCGGGCTCGTAAAGCCCGTTCTCCCGCCCCGTGTCGATAATTAATTCAATGCTCAGCGAGCCCTTCAACTCCTTGTCGATCAGCTCATAGCTCTGACGGAGATCCAAAGAGCGGGGAAGCCATAGAAGGAAGTTCTGGGAGAATTTCAGCGAAAACAGGCCGACCACCGCGACCGCGGCGAGAACGGCGCTCACGATCACGATGCTCCTGGCACGGGAGGTGGCGAAGTCCGCGATTCCGGTCAACAGGCGGTCGAACCCTTCGGCGTACCGTTTTGCGCGGAAGCGGGGAAATTGCCTCACGGGCCAGATCGCAAGGAGGGCCGGCACCAGCACCAGGGTGTACACCAGGGCGATCAACACCCCGATGCCAGCGAAAATCCCCAGATGGGCGACAGGCGCCATTTCGGCGGTGCTAAAGGCGAACAGGCCCGCCGCGGTGGTGAGGCCGGTCATGACAATGGGAAGGCCGGAATGACCCAGGGCATAAACGATCGCGCCCTCCTTGTCCCCGTTTTGCCGGTAATCCCGGAAAAAGATGGCCAGCAGGTGCACCGAGGCCCCCACCCCCAACGCCAGCAGGAAGGAGGGCAGAATGGTCGTCGGGATGGTGAACGAGATGCCGGTTGCGGCCATCAGGCCGATGGTGGACAGCAGGCTGAGCACCACCACCAGGAGAGGCAGCACCACGCCGGAGACGTGGCGGAACAACACAAGGAGGAAGAGGGCTATCGCCAGAACGGCCAGCCCCATAAACAGGCCCATATCCCGCTCCATGGTTCGGTCAAAGAATTCGTCAAAAGCCGGGCCGCCAGCCATGTGCAGCGGGAAATCGGGAGCCTCGAATGCGGCTATCACCTCCTCCACCGCCCTGACGAACGCCCTGTTCTCCTCAGGGGTGAGCTGAACCCGTCCCTCGGTCGCACCGTCGCGGGCCTGCTGCGGGGAATCCTCGAAGCCGGCTTGCAGATCACCCTCAGTGTCTCCGGGGGAGAAGGCGAGGGTTTCCATCACTACGGTGGTGAACCTCCCGTCCTCGGAGATCAGGAAGTTTAGATAAAGGGATGAGGACAATACCCGCTCTTTCAGGCGGGCCATTTCCTCAGGTGTCTCCGGGAAATTCTTCAGCAGATCCTCAACGATCAATTCGTCACCCTCGCCGCGGGTATCGCGGACGTTGACCAGGCTGGTGACATCGTCCAGGTAAGGAACCTTTTGTTCCAGTGCCTCGTGGAAGTCCACCAGCTTTTCCAGGAATTTACGGTCGAAAACTTCCGGCGGGTTGATGGCGATGATGAGATAACTCTCGCGCCCGAACTGGTCGCGAAAGGCGTTGTAATCACCAAGGGTCGGGTCGTCCTCGTGGAAATAGCTTTCGTTGGAGGTGTCGAAGGTGATCTTGGGAAGCTGGGACAAAAATCCCGCGATCAACACCAACATGAACAACAGCGTCTTGATACGGTTGCGGAATATTGCCCGGCCGAAAGCCTCGAAACCGGATTCAATTCGTGCTCTGATGGTTGCCATTTTTAGCCTCCTTTCTCTGCTGGGGAAAAATTTTCATTCGCATTGGTCGTGAAACCGTTGCGATGGGCGCTGTGTTTCTGGATGCCGATCGGCGATGACCCGCACCCAGTAAAAATTCACGCATTCAGTACCGCCTTGAGAATGGGCTTACAATCTTGTGAGCCAGTGAGCTGCAAATAAATCGGCCGGGATTTTTCGGACACCTGCAAGGAAAACGTCAAAAAGGGGCAACAATGCCTCTCGTATTCGATAAACGCCGACAGCACTCGGATCCATTGGGGGTCCCCCGGAAATTGATATTCATAGCCGTCCGGAAGCTCTTTCACGGCCTTCACGCCTTGTTTGAATTCGGCCTTAATCGCGGCTCTCCCTTTGCGAATTTCCGCATCGGTAAGCAAGCAAGCCAAGCCGGCTTCATCCGTTGCGGTCATGGGGGCGTCCGTCGATAATTTTTCTTCTTTTGATTTCATGGCTTACCTCAATTTGCCGGGTAACGTTTGTGTTAGGGAGCCAACCGAATATTTGAGCTTTTTGGTCGGCTCCGCTTATACACCATTTTAGTGAACAACGTCCTAAACATGACTGATGGTCATTTACTGAGCAAAAAATTTATGCGCAGCGTTATTACCGCGGGTGGGCTGACCCATCCGCATTCATGAAGCCTTTCAGGATGAAATCACACAGATAATCCAGATAGGCTTCCTGATCGATATCCGGGTAATTGCCGTTCCAGAACAACCGTACGGTGCCGATGATGGCCCCCCATCCGCTGAGCATGAGGTATTCTTTCTGCCGGCTGGAAAAAATCCCTTTCTCGACCCCCTCCCGGATCAGGGAAACGGCGATGCCCTCGATGGCTTCCTTGACGGCCTTGTATTCCTCGGCGAAGTCGGCGCTCAGTTTCAGCGCGGAGGCCCTCATCTCGCAATACTGGGAAATCCCTTGGAGTTCACGGTTTTCCATGTGGTGGCGCCACATGAGCTTGATGAAGGCCCTGATCCGTGGAATCAGGCCCAGGTGGGGGTCAATCCGCTGCAACTCATCGCGCAACAGTTTGTCGTGCTCCATCTCCAGCCGGGCGCACACCGCATCCTTGCTCTTGAAATGCTTGTAGATGGTGCCCTTACCAATTTCGGCCGTCTCGGCGATGTGATCGATGGTCACCGCCGCCTTGGCCAG
>JACZVE010000386.1 GCA_022572825.1 SAR324 cluster bacterium | reverse complement strand
GGCGTTCGGCCGGGGTGGGGGGGCGCCCGCGCTAGTCGTACGACCGGCTGGTGTACGATTCGACGGCGTGCGTCAACACGTCCACGCCCGAGCAGGCGGTGACCATCGGCGGCACGGACACCGTGTTGAGCGGATCCAGCACACCCAGCGAGGCCCGCAGATACTGGTGGGAGATGCCCGTCTTCAGTTGCAGCTCGGTCATATCGATCACGGCCACCGAAGTGTTCTCCGCGGAGGTTCCCGCCGTGGTCGGCAGGCACACCAGGGGCTTCAGCGGCCCAGGCACGGGTTTCCCGCCTCCGATCGGGGCGTTGAAGTAGTCGAGAAACGGCGCCGGATAGGTGGTGTACAGGTTCATGATCTTGGCGGTGTCCATTGCGCTGCCCCCGCCGATGGCCAGAAATCCGTCTCCCCCGAAGCCCTGCGCAAACTCGATGGCCGCCTTCACGGCCACATCGGTGGGTTCCACCTGCACGCGGTCGTAGAGGGTATGCTCGATCCCCGAGCGTTCCAGCAGCGCCATCGCCTTCCCCGGAATGCCCGTCGCGAGCACGTCGGCGTCGGTGACGACCAGGACGCGGCGCAGGCCCAGGGCACGGAGGTCCTCCGCGATCTCCTCGCTGACGCCCACGCCGAACTTGTAGGGCGTCGAGCGCATCGTGAAGACGGTATCGTTCATGGCCTGTAACCGAATTTCGGGTCGTATCCGGTTTGCGTGGCGAATACGCCGCCAGGCGGCATCCGCCACCAGCGTATTGAGTTATAAGTCAATTGTACGGAAGCACAAACCTTCGGCGCAAACGCTGCGCGACACGCAAGCGCCGCGGCCTCCCGGACGCCAGGCGCAGCCGGCCTGCGCCGGGGCACTCAGGACAGGCCCTTCGACAACGCTCAGGACAGGCATGCGGCGCAATGGTGAGGCGGATGACAGATTGAGCGGCGCGATTTTGTTAATGATTAACCGTGGTGAGCCGGGCTATGATTCGGGAACGACCCGCAATTGCGCCGGAGGACGGGCAATTACGCGCGAGTGCCCGGCCTGTCGGATTGATGACGGGAGAGGCGCCTGTCCGCACGCATGGGGTGGGTGCCACGGCGCTGAATCATTCCAGACCGGATGCCATGAGTTCTGGTTCTGAAGTTGCGCCCAAGGAGATTGCCGCTGCGAAGGAACGCTGGGCGACGGGCACGGTTTTCTTTCGCTCGATCACCTTCAAGAATCTTTCCATCTTCCTCCCCATCTTTCTGATCGCACTGGCCCCGCTGGCCTATTTCTACTGGCAGGACGTCAAGGCGAACCGAATCGCCAATCTGGCCATGCACCTGGAGCTGATCGCGGAGCAGAGCGCGTTACGAATCGATCCCGGCCTCGCATCGATACTGACCGAGCGCGCCATGACGGGCACGGACCCCCACCTGCAAATGGTGGAGACGTTGCGCGAGATCCAGCAGGACTTCGACGTGGACAACGCCGTGCTGATGCGCAAGGGCAGCGACGGGAACTTCACATTTGTCGCGGACGGCACCAACCAGTTTTTCATCACCCAGCCCGTGTTCATCCATGAGGATTTTCCCGAGACTCTGCGCGCGGCACGCAATGCCTGGGAAAACCAGGGTGAGAGGCACACCCAACTGTTCGGTTTCGGAACCTTCGAATATCTCCAGGTCAACAAGCGCATCGAGCTCGGCGGTCAGGTGGTGGCCTTGTTGCTGATCAACAAGTTCGCGGAGGATGTTGACCAGGCCATCAAGATGGAGACCCTCAAGCTACTGTCGCTCTCGCTGGTGCTGGTGATCGCGGGCGGGGCGGTGTTTTGGCTGCTGTCCTCCCGCCTGCTCAATCCCCTCGTGCGGCTGAAAGAGGCCGCAAACCAGCTTGCGGCCGGCGATCTGGAGGTGCAGATCGACCCGGTGAAGGGCCGGGACGAGGTCGCCAGGCTCAACGACAGTTTTCGCACCATGGTGCAGGAGTTGCGGCAGAGCCGGCAGGAACTGCAGAGCAACAACGCCCAGCTCAAGCGTGCCTTGGCGCGCGTGCAACTGATGGAGGATCTGGAAAAGAACCTGGCCAGCTTGGTACCCCGCTCCGTGCGCTCCATGCTCCACACCGACCCGGGTGCGATGGAGCGCGGCAAGACGGAAACGGACGTAACCGTGCTCTTCCTCGACATCGAGGGTTCCACTCTGCTCGCCGAGGCCATGGAGGCGGAGCAGATGGATCGTCTCATCCAGGAGTACTTCTCCCATTATCTGGATTTTATCTACGAGAATCAGGGGGACATCACCGAGACCGCTGGCGACGGACTGATGATCCTCTTTCAGGGCGAAGACCCCTCCCAGCACGCCCTCAACGCGGTCAAGGCCGCGATCGCCATTCAGCAGGCAACGCAGAAGATCCGTCTCGCCGCCGGCGGGCAGGACTCCCTGCGGATCAACATCGGCATCAACTCGGGGACGGCGCTGGTCGGATTTACGAAGTACGAGTCCATCTCCGGCGACCGCGTCACGTTCACGGCATCCGGGCGCACGACCATTTTGGCCGCACGACTACAGGGGGTGGCACACGGTGGCAGCACCCTGGTTAGCGATGAGACGATGCGACGCGTCGCGGGGCACCACGCCTTTACCGCCCTGGGGTGGCGCGCGGAGGACATGGGCCGCCTGCGATTGAAGAACCTGCACGATCCGGAGCGCGTCCACAAGCTCAGCCCGGACGTGAACGCGCCGGCCTCATAGCCAAGCAGGTGGGCCATCGCGCGCCAAGCTGTTCAGCCCGCGGCCGGGTGGCTTCGAGGCGCGACGGGGAGCGGGTGCCGACGAGCGCAGTGAGAGCGCCCGGATCGCTGGGGGGCGCGGCGGATTCAGAACGAAACGGCGAAATCCACGCTGATGTTGAACACCGAGGTGCTTACGCCGAACAATATGCTCAGGGTCAAACCGTAAGCTACACTGCCCACGACGTGCCACAGCCCGACCCAGAATCCGCTCCCTATTGCGTGCGCGAGAGGAGCCTGATTGAAAGCTATCAGGCCCAGCACGATACTCACCGCGAGTCCGCGGGCGATGCCCACCAGCGCCCCCAGCCCCAGCAGGGGTTGTATTTCCAGATACTCAAAATTATACGCAAAATAGCGGCCCAGGGCCAGGTAGACGACGCCGAACAGCAAACCCGCGGCGATGTATACGAGGGCACCCGGCACCAGCGAACCGCCGCTGGTGGTCGGAATCGCGCTGCCGATTGCCTTCACGGATGCCACGCTGCTCACGCCGGACTGAGCGACCCCATATAGCAGGATCGTCATCACCGCGGTCGCAATGACACCGAATAGC
>JACZVE010000385.1 GCA_022572825.1 SAR324 cluster bacterium | reverse complement strand
ATCGCTGTTTAAGGCTTCACGATCAACATAGACGGGAGTACCGAATGAGGTTTTTCCAATTAACCTGGTATTCTTTTTGTCAAAGTGAATCAAGACTCTGCATGAATCAAAACACTCCGAACCAAGCTTATTCCTTAATGCTGTTAAGTTCTGTTTTCCATGAGTTCCGGCCGCTACAAGAATTCTGATTTTTTGCAATTAATCACAGGTCGTTTAGAATCAGATACGCGAAGAAGAAGCCGCCACTTACACGGAGAGACCATCATGAGCGGCGCCGAAGGTTCCGCGCCCCTGCGGGACGCGCGCGACCTGATCGAGGTGTACTACGAGAAGGGCTGGACCGACGGCCTGCCCGTCGTGCCTCCCACCGAAGCGTCGGTGGGCGCGATGCTGGCCTCCGCCGGATTGCGGGGCGAGGAGGTGGTGGGCGAGATTCCGGACCGCCACGTGCGCCTCACGGCGGACAAGGCGGCCATCAATGCGGTGCTGGCCGGCTGCCTACCGGAGTACATGCCGGTGGTGGTGGCGGCCCTCAAAGGCATCTGCCACCCGGACTACTGCTACCACGGCGCCGCCACCAGCACGGGCGGCGCGGCGGTGGCGGTGATCGTCAACGGCCCCATTGCCGCCAGGCTGGACATCAACGCGACCGACAACGTGCTGGGGCCGGGCTTCCGGCCCAACGCCACCATCGGGCGGGCGGTGCGGCTGACGATGATGAACGCCATCAACACCCGGCCGGGCAAGCTGGACCGCTCGACCATGGGCAATCCCGGCAAGTATTCGCTGTGCTTCGCGGAGAACGAGGGCGCCAGTCCCTGGGAACCGTTGCACGTGGAGCGCGGGTTCCGCGCCGAGGAGAGCACCGCCACCGTGTTCGCTGTGGAAGCGCTCATCCAGGTCTACAATCAGCTCTCCAACACGGCCGAACAGTTACTGCTGCCTTTCGCCGATGCCATGAGCAACCTGGGCTCGATGAACATCGCCGCCCAGGGGCAGGTGATGGTGCTCTTCGCTGGCGAGCACTGCGAGACCCTGCGCAGCAGCGGCTGGAGCAAGCGGCAGATCAGGGACTACCTCTACGGGCACGCGCGCCGCACGCTGGCCGACCTTAAGCGGGTGGGGCGGCTGGCGGGGCCGGTCGAGCCGGGCGACGCCGATGCCTGGCGCCATCCGGTCAAAACGCCGGAGGACATCGTGGTGCTCAGCGCCGGGGGCGCCGCGGGCGCCTTTTCGACGCTGCTGATGGGTTGGGGCTCGAGCAGCAACTCGCGCTCCATCACCACGCCGGTTGTGGAGGGCTGAGCCGCGGAACGATAACATGCGGGCCAGCAGGCGGGCGGATCAGAACCCCACCCCCGCCCTTCGGCAACGCTTACGAGCCGCGCGCTGCTCCCCCTCCCCGTCCATGAATCGGGGGAGCGGTTCTGACGCGACAGCATTATTGCACCCAGTGTGCGGAGCCAATGGAATAGACACCACTTTTCATATTTCGCACAAACGCGCGCCAGCGGGGCGCGCAACGCAGTAAAGAAAAGCTGCATATAGGAAAGGAGCCAGCTTATGACAGCGGAAATTTTCGATCCCACCATCTCCGCGGAGACGGAGGCGTTCTCCTACACGCCCCGCCCCAAGGAGCTGAACAATCTGAAAGTAGGCCTGGTGGAAAACACCAAGTTCAACTCGGAGACGATCCTGCGCAAGATCGCCGAGCGGCTGGACGAGCAGTACAAGATCAAAATGGTGCACGTGAACCATAAGAAGTCCTCCAGCCACAGCGTCAGCGAAGACGCCATCGAGACCCTGAAAGGCAAGGCCGACTTCGTGGTGGCCGGCATCGGTGACTGAGGGTCCTGCAGCTCGGGCAGTGTGCTCGACGGGATCAAGCTGGAACGGGCCGGCATACCCGCCGTCTCCATCGTCACCCACCTGTTCGTGGAAACGGGGGCCGAGATGGCCGCCAGCCACGGCGTGCCGGACTACCAATTCCTCGTCATGCCCCACCCCATCGCCAACCTCAGCGAAGCCGAGCTGGACGCCGCGGCGGACAAGCTGGTGGGCCAGGTGGTGGAGTTTATGAAGACCACGGGGAACGGGGCGTAGGCCTTCCGCGAGGGGGGCGCCTCAGCGCCCCCGCCGCTTCTCTGCATCTCGGGACAATCCGTCAGGATTGATGCGCGCACGCTTGCGCCAGCGCGGCGTCGTCCGCCATCTCGCGCCGCAGCCGGACGAGCGTTTCCGCCGCGCCGGCATCCTCGTCGGGAACCAGCCGCGCGTAGCGGCGCTGAGTCAGGCGGGCGAAGTGCGGGTATTCGACGGCCGGGCAGCCCAGGAAGACACACGGGTGGGCTATGTGGTGGAGCGAATGATCAACGGAAGCGGAGGGAATGACATTTCAGTCGTCACCCGGCGGATGCAGTCCTGAGCCTGCGGCGGGCTGGCGCACTCGTGTCCAGTGCAGAGACGAATGCCCGAGCACCTTGCATAGGATCACCTCTACCTTGAGTCACTTTATATCAATCTGCGCTATCGGCGAAATCTGCGGATCAGATTTTTACCTGTTTCATAAAATGAAAAAGGGTGTACCGATCAATGGCGGTGACTCAATAGCCCCCTTGTGCAATCTTCATTACAAACCAAGGGACTGTTTGCTGAGCCAGCCATTATCGATCTTCCGGTTGGCGAGATCCGCGGATATCGCATCGATCGTTTCCGTGCCACACCCAACGGCATAGGCATTCATGGTGGAAGGGCATTCGGGGGTATGACCGGAATCCGTCAATATATGCCCGATTTCGTGATTCAACAATTTCAGTTGAGAGTCATAATTCAATTCCCATGCTATTGGATTTAAGATTATCGTGGCCCGATCCAGATATTCGATATTCTCCATTCCCTTAACGTCAAAGTATTTCCGTTGAGTCCATCTTGCATAGGCGATCGTGTCTTCCGGCACTTCGCCCGTTGCGATTACGATCGTCGATAGTTCCGAATCATCCACCTCGCTTGCGTCAATACCCGTGGCATATCCCCACTCCTGAAGCGAATCGGATATGACAGCGCGCTGATCGTCACTCGCATTGAAATCCAGGTAGTAGGTCAACGGACGCTCCTCCAGACAGGAGGACAGAAATACACATAACACAATCGGTAGTATGGAAAGACGCATGAGGAAGATTACTCACCATGTAGACCCCATTTTGTTCAGAAATTATATAATATCCGGACTTGAATGCAGGAGACGCGTAGACCTGACAGCCACTGTCTTAATAACCACATCCATGAATATTACCCCATAATTTGTCTGGGTTGAATTGATAAACGTATGACAATTGATTAGGGTC
>JACZVE010000042.1 GCA_022572825.1 SAR324 cluster bacterium | reverse complement strand
ATGTTTTTCGCGACGTAGCGGGCCATGTAGGCCGCAGAGCGGTCCACCTTGGACGGATCCTTGCCGGAAAACGCGCCGCCGCCGTGACGCCCCATGCCGCCATAGGTGTCAACCACGATCTTGCGGCCGGTCAGGCCCGTATCGCCCAAGGGACCTCCCGTCACGAAGCGACCGGTGGGGTTGATCAGATATCGGGTGCTGTTGCCGAGAAATTGAGAGGGAATCACCGGGCGAACCACCTTTTCGATCACCGCGCCTTCCAACTCTTTCGCGCCCACCGCTTCGGTGTGCTGGGTGGCCACCACCACCGTGTCCACCGAGACGGGTGTGTTGTCCCGGTAACGCACGGAGACCTGGGATTTCCCGTCCGGACCCAGAAAATCCAGGTCGCCGGAGCGTCGCACGATGGCAAGCTGCTCCGCGAGGCGATGAGCCAGGTAAATCGGCATGGGCATCAGGGGCTGCGTCTCGTCGCAGGCGTACCCGAACATCAGGCCCTGATCTCCGGCCCCCTGCTCGCCGTAAAGCGATGTATCCTCGTTGACCCCCTGAGCGATATCCAGAGATTGCTTGCCCAAGGCGACCATCACCGCGCAGGTGCGATAGTCGAAGCCAAGACTGGCGTCGGTGTAGCCGATGGTTTTGACCGTATTGCGGACGACTTCCTGAATATCCACCTGCGCATTGGAGGTGATTTCCCCCGCGACGATCACCAGACCGGTGGTCGTGAGGGTCTCGCACGCGACCCGGCTGTGGGGATCGTGCTCCAGCATGGCGTCCAGAATGGAATCGGAGATCTGGTCGCACATCTTGTCGGGATGGCCTTCCGTGACACTCTCCGAGGTGAAGACCAATTCTTTCATCCAAGCGCTCTTCTTTGTCTGTCCCATTGAACGGCGAGCCAACCGGTGGAGCAAGCCAGCGGACTGTCACCAATTGCGAGGTCGACTCTGGGCCGCCTGCAACGACTACAGCCGTCCAGTGGTTGACGCATTCCAGGTAGACGCAAAATTTATCATCGCACACGGAACTTAGCACAGTAGCAAAACGTACGGAAATTATACGAGTTTTCCACGAAAGGCGAACAACGGTGTGGCGAATTTGCCCGCCAGGATCGGGCGATCAGCAAACCCTATTGCATTCCATTCGTTGAAATGAATGGAGATTGCTTTGCGATTTCAAATATTTCGCGCCCTGTGCTAGGCTTTGGCCAGCCGGGCACTGTCCTTGCAGCGAGCAGTGATGGATAATATAAGAAATAACATTGATTTATTAGACCTGCCCACCGAGAGAGCATAGGATGTGCGGGGGCAAACCCAAACAGCGAGGGAGCAATGATTTCTAAGTGGATAAGCGCCGGCCTGGCGCTCCTGCTGCTGACCGGTGTGGGAATCATCGCCCACGGTCAGGAGGAGGAAATCATCGCCAGCCTGCAACGGCTGTCCGGCCCGGTCAGCGTTCTTCAGGCTCGCACCGATGATACCGTGCAAGGCCGCAACGGCCTGTTGCTGCGAGCCGGCGATACGGTCATTACCGGCGCGGATGCGCGGGCGACGATCAAGTTCCGCAACGGATCGGAAGTGCGGCTCTTCCCCAACACCAATTTCCGGGTGGAAGCCAAGGAACGCGAAGGCCGAGAGCGCCTGTTCAAGATAAACCTGCTGATGAAACTGGGGTCCTTCTGGGGCAATTTCGTCAAACGGCGCCAAGTGGTCAGCATTAACACGCCCACCGCCACCATCGGCATAAAGGGAACGACCCTGCGTGTGGTGGAGCGGGATGGTCAGGCGCGCGTGGCGATCACCGAAGGGCTCATCGAGGTGAGCAACGACCGGGACAAGATTGAACTGCAGGCGGGCCAACGGCTGCCCAATTTTACCCGTACGGACACTCTGGCCGACAAGGTGGAGGACATTCCCTTCAAAATCGACCTGAAGTCCGACAAGCGCGATCTGAAGTTCCCGGGCGATCAGCCCGAGGAAGTGTTCATCACCGTCCAGCTTATCGACATCAAGTCCGGCCGCCCGGTGCGCCGCTCCGGTCCGCTGTACTTGCGTAGCAACTATGACAAGATCGACTATCCGACGGTTGCCAATCTCGACGCGCGGGGATTCGCACGCGTGGCATTGCGTATCGCTCCGCCCGAGCCGGCCGATGCGAAATTGAACGGCAACGTGTTCGTATGGGCGCTGATCGATCAGGAGGATGCCGACGACACCGCCGAAGGCCGCATCCTGTTCACGATCCCCATTCCCGAGGGTCAGGAACGGATCCGCGTGGAAGCCGAGACGGGGGAGACCAAGCGGGTGCAGTAATCACCCGGCATTGCCGATGCAAAGCCCGCCGCGCCCCCTTGGCGCGGCGGGCTTTTTATTTTCGTAAGGGCGCTTCCTTTAATCGCAATTCCGGACGGGGCGGAAAGGCGCGCCGAAACCGAAATCGGGCGTTCAACGGTTCCCGGGCGTTTCTCAGTTCCCGCATGGCTGCCACCTCCCCTTCCGACAGGTCCGATGAATTCTGATCGGCAAGGGTCGCGATCGTTTGTTTCAGTTTCTGAAATAATTGGTTCTTGAGATCCTCCTTTATGCTGAGAATGTCGCTTTCCATCTGCCGGCCGAGGTCTCCCCACGCACGGACATGCAGCGAGTGATCCATCATCAGGGCACGAATGGTGGGGGCCAGATCCGGTATTTTTTCCATCAGTCCCTCGGGCGCCAACTGCCGCAGTTCCTCGTCGGGCAGCGCCAGCATGTGTTCCAGCAGGGCGCGCAGGTCCGGCTCCATAAGCTCCTCGGGCCTGAGCTGTTGGCGCACCTGGGCCACCAGTCCGCGCTCCTCCAGCAAAATGCGCAGCACGCGCCGCGCGTGCCTCCCTTCCCGCCCACCCACAGCCGGCGGGTCGAAATCGGGGGCTGCCTGGCCGTTCCGCTGCCGCGAGGACTGCACCATGCGCAGGATGGCCTCGGCGCGCACGCCGGTGAGATCGGCAAGGTAGCGCACCGTGAGATCGCGGGCGGCCGGTTTGCGCACCTGAGCCAGAATGGGGGCAAGCTCCTCCAGGGTTTTCTCCTTGGCCCGTAGCGTGCTGCCGTTGCGCGCCAGCAGCTGGAACACGAGAAACTCCAGAATCGAGCCCGCCTGCTCGAGCAGCTCGGCGAAAGCGTCCTCGCCCCGATGGCGCAGAAACTCGTCCGGGTCCGCTCCGCCAGGCAGCACCGCGACCCGCGCCTCGATGCCGTGGTTGAGGAACAGGGGCGCGCAACGCAACGCCGCCTTGACGCCGGCCTCGTCACCGTCGAAGAGCAGGATCGCGCGCTCCGCATAGCGTTCCAGAACCCTCAGGTGTTCCTCGCTGAGGGCGGTGCCGCAGGTGGCGACGGCTTCCCGGATGCCGTGCCGGTGCAGGCGCAGCACGTCCAGATAGCCTTCCACCAGCACCACGCGGCGCTCCGCGCGCAGGGCCGGCAGCGCCTGGGACAGCCCGAACAGCACGCGGCCTTTGTGGTAGTGGCGGGTCTCGGGGGTGTTGAGGTACTTGGGCGAATCGAGCGGATCGATGACCCGGCCGCCGAAGGCGATCGGGCGGCCCCGCTCGTTGAGGATAGGGAAGACCACCCGCTTGCGCAGCATGTCGTAGGCGCGGCCGGTCTCGCCCTGCCGCACCAGCCCCGTGGCCAGCAGATCCTCCCGGGAGAATCCCTGCGCCAAGCCGAAATCGGTGAATCCCTGCCATTGATCCCGCGCAAAGCCCACCTGAAAGGCAGTCCAGTCCGCCTCGTCGAAGCCGCGCTCGCTCAAGTACACCCGTGCCTGCTCGCCCTCCGGTCGCGTCATCAGGCACTCGTGATAATATCCGCGCGCAGCCTGCAGCGCCTCCTGGGAGCGGTCGGCCGCGCTCTGGGCGACCGCGTCGGGGAGGGGCACGCCGTAGCGCTCGGCAAGCTCCGCCACCGCCTCGCCGAAGGAGCGCAGCTCGGCGGCCATGAGAAAGTCGATCACGCTGCCGCCCGCGCCGCAGCCGAAGCAGTGATAGGCGCGCCGGGAGGGGCTGACGCGAAAGGAGGGTGTCTTTTCGCCGTGAAAGGGACAAAGGCCGATAAAGTCGGCGCCGCTGGGGGTGAGATGCACGCGATCACCGATCACCTCGACGATGTCGGCGCGTTCCTTGACCGCGGCCACCGTATCGCGGGAAAGAGCCATGGTTTCCTCCCTGAAAACCAGTGTCGCACATCCTGTGCCCGCCGGGTCACCGGCGCGGAAGGCATGATCCTGATTGTTCCAGTATCGCGCGTATCGCGCAATGGCCGGCGCCGCCCCATGCCGCTCGGCAATACTGCACCTACGGATTGTCGATGAATACCGCCTGACCGCCCCGGTGATAGCTCACGATCTCAGCCACCGTGCGCCCCACCGGGTCGCTGACGTTGGCGAAGACGAGTTGGTAGGGCACCTTGGCGCCGGACGGAATGTTGAAGTTGAGGTCCTTGCGGCCGTTGTTGAAGCCGTAGTAGGCCTTGATGGCGGCCAACTCCCATTGGGTCAGTTGGGATTCCTCGAGAAGATTGCCGGCATAGGCAAAGGCGGAGCCGACGGGGTTGGTCTGCGCCGCGTCCGCGTAGGCAACGCCCTTGATGCGGATCCAGCGCACGTCGTCCGCACCGGGAAAGCGGTTTTCCACCTCGCCGCTGACCACGAACAGCCGCTGTCCACTGGGCCGGTTGTTCACGTAGCGGCCCTTCAGGTCGTCCTCCAGGGCGAGCTGATGCGGTTGGCCCAACTGCAGGATATACGGCGAGTCGCCGGCGGAAGAGGTGGCCAGCCAATACCCCCAGAGGCCCGCCCCGATCAGAATCGCCAAAGAAGCCGCCGCCAGCAGGGCCAATATGCGGGTTTCCGAGAGCGAGGGGGGCGGCTGTCCCGCCACCTCGTCGCGCTCACTGGGGATATCTATGTGTGGACGCGCTTGCTGCTCGGCGGGCACGGGCGGCAGGTCGGCGGCGACAGGATCCAAGGGAGGCAACTCGTCGTCGCCGCCGGCGGCCACATCCGGCGCGTCTGCCGCTGCCCGTTCTCCCGGTGAGGTACCGCCCGTGCGAATGTCGTCATCGGCGCTCATCTTATTCTTTCCGCCTCCAAGGGACTGTGGATTGAGGAAATAGCGATACTTCTGCTCGTCCGAAACGCTTCCTCCGGGGGGCAGAGGCGTGGTACCGGCATCATCGTCGAATCCCACCGCGTCCAGATAGGCCCGATCGGCATCCGGTGCCAGGGGCTCCTCGTCGAAGGTAGCCCCGGGCAAAGCGCCCAGCTCCACATCCTGCGGCAACGACCCATCGGTCCGCGATTGTATGACGCTCCGCCCCAGTCCGGCTTGGTCAGGCCGCAGGTCGTCGAACAGGGTCTCCATTTGGGCATCGTCCGGCAGCCGCATCTCGCGAGCAGAAGTTGGCGGGTGCTCCATGGCCGGCTCGCCTGCAGGCGGCGGGTAGAATTCCGGCGCACCCACGGCCGCCGGGGTGCGCATGTGTTCGGGCGGCGCAAACTGGTGCCCGCACTGGGTGCATTTGAGCTGAATGCCCGGGCGTTGCAGAGAGGCCGGTGCGACCCTATAGCGGGACTGGCAGTTGGGGCAGACGACCAGTTCGGCATCGGGTTGCACCGCGGAAGTCTCAACTGCGTGCGGCGGAGCGGCCTCCGCCGGTGGAATCACGCCCGGGGCCGACTCCGCCTCCTCGGTCGGGTCGATGAAGATGGGCGTACCGCAGTTCTTACATCTGACGAACGTCTTGCGCCGAGGAATCCGTTCCAGATTGAGGCGGTATTTGGTATTGCATGAGTGGCATTGGATCAGCATGAGACCCGCACTGTGGGTAATGCTCGTAGCCTTAACGGCGCACCTATGTGCCTGTCTTTCCTGACAGTTCTTTTTGTTGTAATGAGCGGCCACGAAAAAAGTCAATGAGATTATGCCCTGGCGTGTTCCATGCATTATCGGTGTAGACCTTCAGCTGTAGACATTCGGCTGCAAACATGGATGCTCTGTCCGGTGTCCCCTATGCCGCCGCGCCGGATTGTTTTTCCTCAACTGGGTGCGGGCAACGGGAATCGCTGGTAGGGATCAAGGGAATGATCACGAGGCGCTACGAGGTCGTTTTACCCCTGCTGTTGGCGGGACTGCTTTCGTTGGCCGCGGCGGGGACGAGCCGGGGGCAGGCCGTCGGGTCTGGGTCCACGCTTGCGGTGGCCAGCTTCGGCGCGCCCGGCAACGACGCCGTTGACCACATCGCCTCACCCTTTCCCAATCCGCCTCCTCCCTCGACCACCGTGCGAATCGCCTTGCTGGACGCATCGCCCTCCCTTCTCCGGGCTGGCCAGATCGCCGCGCTGCTGACGCGGTTCCGCAGGCGCGATCTGGAAGCGCACATCGGCATGAAGATCGAGCTGGCCAACGTCTCCCGCATTCGGGCGAAGCCGGCGATGGGCAACGTCGTCTTCTACCGGCCCGAATTTCTGCGCGCTGCCCTGTTGATCGCCAAGGCGATACCGGGAGAACAATCCGTGCGGCCGATGACGCCGGATCGTCTGCGAAAATCCGGCATCGATGTTGAAATCGTGCTAGGCGCAAATACCGTGCTGGGCGAAAAAGCACCGTAACCGGGATCGTCGGGATAGCCATGGTTCGCACTGGGATACTCTGCCGCGCCGGATTGCCGTTGCTGGGGCTGCTCTGGGCAGTGACCGCAATGGCGGCACCCCGCTTCATCGACAAGGATACCGCGCTGGAGCTGGCCATGGTGCTGGACAAGGGCGTCTTCCGCGGCAAGCTGATCACGTCCACCTTCGTGCACAGCCCCCAAACGGGCGCCTACCAAATCAAGGTCGTACTGGATAACGGCGCGGAGCTGAACTGGGATCTGGAACAAATCCGCTTTTGGAGCGCCGACGATTCCCTCACCCTCAGCAAAAACCGGACTCTGGTGTTTCCCGACGAGGACACCAACGAGTTCGCCATCCTGAACAAGAACGACTTTACCCGCACCGCGCTGCGGGCGCGGGTCTATGCCAAGCGTTACACGGGCTCGGATGTGCTGGCTGGGCAGATCATCCATTTCGCCGTTCATCAGTTCAATACGGTGGATCTCCTCGAACTGACGCCTGGGCGGGACGAGCAAGGCTATCCGCACCGCTATGTGTTGGATCTGGAGAACGGCCAACGCGAATTTCTCAGCTACCTGGACGCCTGGGAAGCGCTCAATCGCGGCGGCCTGATGGAAGCACCTGGCACCGACCCGGTGATGCATACGCCCTACCGCCTGCGCGGCCTGCGTATACGGGAGCTGGAACGCATGGTGGAAAATGGTATCGGCAAGTTTGCCCTGGAAATGATCTTCGACCGCCCCGTGCTGCTCAAGCCGGGCCACTTTCCCTTTCGGCTCTACGAGCGCAAGCCCGGCAAAGGAAAGGCTGCGCTGGATAACAAGTTCGTCATCGAGGTGACCGCGCCCAACGCGATCCTGCCCCAACAGGTCAATGAGATCGACACCCTGGAGTACCTGTACAAAATCCAGGCAGTCCCCGATGGCCGCCACCAGAACCGGGTGCTGCTGCGCGCCATGATCGCGCCGGAAGTGCTCACTTCGCCGCCGGAAGTGGAAGTCAACGCCGACACGGTCGCCGTGATCTTCACCAAAGTGGAAGACCAATCCGTATTCGACCGCAAGGCGCTGCAGGAAGCCGAGCTGCGGCGCAAGCAGGAAAAGCTGCTCGCTCCCACCCTCACCCCGGAAGAGGTGGAACGGAGGCGGCTGTACCGGCAACACATGGAAACCGGGCTGGGTCAATTGGATAAAGCCCGCGCGCAACTCAATCTCAATGAGCGTTTCGAGCAGCTGCTGGCGACCCTCGCCAACTTTCGAGAGGCGGCCATCCACGCCTCCAGCGACCTGCAATTGGAAGAGGCGCTGCGCCAACGCAACGACCTCGCCGACCGGCTGCCCGTGCTGATCCTGGAGCACGCCCGGCAGTCGCTGCAGGCGCCCAGCATTCCTGAAAGCGATCGCCTGATCGCATTGGTGCGTGCGGCGAAAAATCTCACCCGCGACATGCGCTTGCTGGAGGCATTGGAGGACGTCGAAAGAACAATGGTCGGGGGCTAGTGTTCCGCAAACGCAGATCGCCTCTCACAATACATAGCTAGATTATTGTTCGGACTGCCGGAATCCCCGGCCCGGTGTATCGCGAGACTCCTACGCGAAACACGGAGGCTCACTCGCCCCCCTTCCCGCCGCTCCCTGGGCGCATGGCGTCTGAAGACAGCCGAGTTGCCTCACTGAACCCGTACCTGCGATACGCGCAATCGATCCTTCGCGCCGAAAAGGGTTGACTGCGCCTCCATGGCTGCCTATTCTATCAGGAAAGGGTCGATTTTTTCTGACGGGTGCCGCAAAAAAGATCCGGGAAAGGGAGACAGAAAACCGTGCGAGTGGTTGGATATGCGTGCCTCAACACCATGAGCCAGCAGCCGAAGAATTTCACTCTTGAGGACCAGCAGCGAATCATTCAGGACTTCGTGAAGAGTAATGGCTGGAAGCTTGTGGATATCTATCAAGAGGTCACGGACACCAGCACGGCCCAAAACCAGCAGCCCAAGCTTTTACAAATCATCGCCGAATCCGATAAGCGCAACTTCGACGTGCTTGTGATCGCCAGGCTGGATCGCCTCACCCGCAACATTCGCCAGCTCAACACCCTGATATCCCAGATGTGTATGAAGAACGGCGTGGAGCTGATCTCCATCGATGAGGGGCTGGACACGCGCAATCAGTGCGGAGAATTGGCGCTTAAAATCATCGACATCATCACCAAATGGGACACCAAGCGCATTTCGGATCGAACGCGCGAAATCATCGCGCGTAAGCGGGCCAAGGGCGAGCGGGTCGGCCATGCGCCCTTCGGTTACACCTACAGCAACAAGAAGCTGATCGCGGTCGATAGCGAACTGAAAACGGTAGCGCTGATCCGCGAGCAGCGGGATAACGGGTACAGCTATCACAAGATCGCCAAGTACCTGAACGAACGCAAAATCCCCTCCAAGCGGGGCGGAATTTGGTACGCGGAGACAGTGAAAACCGTATACCAGAACGCGCTACACGGCAGACACCGGCCCGACGAGCCCAGCGCTCCTGCCGGCGTCGGAATGTAGATTGCCCGCCCGCGCTCACGTCTGATCCCCCTGTCACCCCAACAACCCGCGGCAATGCGGTAATCCGCCCACCCGTTGGTCTCGTGGCTCGTCCACCCGGTACGGCGACGCAGCGTTGGTAATTCATCTCACCGTGCGCCAATCCCGGCTGCGATATAATTGAAATTCACGCCGTCCGCCCCAACCGGCCGGCCGTGTATCGCCGCACAGGAGACCTGATGAAACATCCGTGGACGATTTGGGCCGCCGCAAGCCTGGCCCTGCTCGTCGTGCCGGCCCTGTTGTATTCCCAGGGCTTCGACGCGAGCCGCACCTGGCGTTACGAGTGGCCCAAGACCGATTTCAGCAAGCATTCGGTGGACTTCAAGGAAATTCTCTCCGGGGGGCCGCCCAAGGACGGCATACCGCCTGTCGACAATCCGAAATTCGTTGCTGTCCGCGAGGCGGAAAGCTGGCTGCAGGAGCAGGAACCGGTGCTGGTGTTCGAGCATGGCGGGGAGGTGCGCGCCTATCCACTGCAGATCTTGATCTGGCACGAGATCGTGAACGACACCGTGGGGGGCAAGGCGATTGTGGTGACCTTCTGTCCGCTGTGCAACAGCGCGCTGGTCTTCGACCGCAGGGTGAACGACCAACTGCTGGACTTCGGCACCACCGGCAAGCTGCGCCATAGCGACCTGGTGATGTGGGATCGCCAGACGGAATCGTGGTGGCAGCAAATCACGGGGGAGGCCATCGTGGGTGAATTGACCGGCACCAAGCTGACCTATTTGCCCTCCCCGCTGGTCTCCTTCGAAACCTTTCGCGCCTCCTTCCCCGATGGGAGGGTGCTTTCCCGCGATACGGGCTTCCAGAAGAATTACGGCGCCAATCCGTACGTGGGCTATGACGACCCGGCAAACACGCAACCATTCCTGCTCCGCCAGCGTGCCGACTCCCGCCTGCGAGCCATGGAACGGGTGGTGGTGCTGGAGTTAGGGGATGAGGCCAAGGCCTATCCGTACACGCTATTGGACAAGGTCGGAGTGGTGAACGACCGCGTGGGGGGCGTCGACCTGGTGGTATTCTTCAAGAAGGGCACTCGCTCCGCGCTGGATGGGCCGTCTATTGCCCGTTCGCGAGACGTCGGGACGGGTGTGGTGTTCGAGCGCAGTCTCGATGGCCGCAGCCTGAACTTCGACCGGCGCGACGGCCTGCTGGTGGATCGCGAGACGGGCACCCGCTGGAACCTGTTCGGTCAGGCCGTGGCCGGCAAATTGAAAGGAGAACGGTTGAAACCGGTCGTCTACGGCAATCACTTCGCGTTCGCCTGGCTGGCTTTTCGCCCTGACTCCAAGATTTACGCTGCACCGTGACGTGCGCCTGACGCTCCGCGTCAGGTCTACGGGCTGGATTTCGCGGGATCCGTCATTGGCTCGAACGATGGGTGGCCCATGGCCTTTCCCACGCGGCGGACTTGACCCACCATTGGCGGCTCGACAGGACCGTCCAGGCACCAATTGTGGCCCGCCGTACCGCCTGAGCGCTCAGAGCTTGCGCACCTGGGGATCGTGCAAATTCGCCTTGGCCTTGAGCCGCGCGGAAAGGGCCTCCGCCTCGCCGCGGCTGGTCCTGCCCACACGCACCCGATACCAGACCTGCTTATCGGCCGCCTGGAACCGGTTGAGATAGGCGGCGAAGCCCATCTGATTGAGCCGGTTCATCAGGGCACGCGCGTTGTCCTGACGCTGCGAGGAGAAGACCTGCACGGTATACAAGCCATCGTCTTGCGGTGGCGCCGCCGCAGCCGGCGCCGGCGGGTTCATCCGCGGCGATTCCGGCAGGGTCGGAGCGCCGGTGGCAAGCGGGGAAGCGGGCGCTGCGGCCGGCTCGCGCTTGGCCTGCTCCCGTGGGGTGACTTCCTGCAACTCGA
This sequence comes from SAR324 cluster bacterium, assembly GCA_022572825.1. GTDB lineage: Bacteria > SAR324 > SAR324 > SAR324 > JACQKK01 > JACZVE01. The sequence goes on along the minus strand of JACZVE010000042.1, from coordinate 1,492 downwards.
GCTGCTTTTGCGCCCGGTTCAGCAGCGCCTGGGTGCGCCGGGCCATGCCTTCCTGCTCCACGCGCAAGCCCTCGATCGTACCGTCTTGCGCCTTCAGCGCATCGGTAAGCGCCAGACCGCCCTGGGGGACGTCGGAGGCGCTTTCCCCGACAGGGGCGCGCATCTCGGCGGAAAGCGGCACGGGGGCGTTGGGATCGCGTAGCGCCTTGCCGGTCACCACCCCCAGATAGAACACCACCACCCCTGTCAGCACGATCAGGCTGAGCAACAGGTACAGGGTGCGGCTCTCCATTTCCAAACGGTAGGACCTTTGCGGCCGGGCGGGAAAAATACGGGAACGACTGGCCGAGGACGCCATGTGCTCACCTCCATGTGTCAGAGTCCACGCGGCACTCTGCGGTAAACGATCGGCAGGCTACCTCCCTGGCATGCGCCTGCCTCAGGGGCGATGGGTCAAAGGCGGCGGCAGGCCGCCCGTCCCTGATTGCTGCAAACTATAGCACGATCATAATCGTAAGAAAATCAAAGTGGTGCTGCCACGCGGGAATTCCCCATCCACGAGTTTTGGGTAGCGGCCCCAGGCGTACAGCACGGGACGGAAATATCGTTGAATTCATGAAATCTCTCCGTGACCGCCCGCCAGGATGCGATAGGATCTCCGGCCTGGCCGCCGAAGCGCCGTTGAACCGGGCACTCGTCTCCTTGGCGCAAATCCGGTCAATCTCCTGGTTGGGAGCCGGAGATTGCAGCCGGGCGGTACCGGCAAACGACGCTGCCATTTCCATTTGGTACGGGAATTGATATACCTTGATAGGGCTTATAGAACCGACGCACAGCCACCTCTGCAATATCAGCAGCGCTGCCCCGACGGATCGCCACAAATTGTGGCTGGAGGATTCGGGACGAGGAGCACCGAATGACAGAAGATATCGCACCGACCGACGCCGCCCAAGAGCAGGATCCCGAGGAGGATGCCGAGCTGTATTCCATCGTGAGCACCGGCAAGCGCCCGGTTGCCTCCGGCGATGCCCCGGCCACCTTGGATGACGAGGAGCACCCGCTTCACAAGATCGAATTCGTCCACGACGTTCCGCTCAAACTCAGTGTGGAGATCGGGCAGTGCACGCTGTCCGTGCGGGAGATTCTCGCCCTGAACGTGGGCAAGATCATCGAGTTCACCAAGGTGGTGGGGGAACCCATGGACATCACCGTGAGCGGCCGCCTGATGGCCCGCGGTGAAGTCGTCGTGGTCAATGAGCGCTATGGGGTGAGAATCAGCGAGGTGACGCGGCCGGACGAGACGGCCGTGTCGTCCGTGGAAAGCTAGGCACAACGCGACATAGCCTACCCCCTGCGTCCTGCACGCAGACGGTCCCACTGCCGGGAGAATGGCTCACTTCTCCCCCCGGCGCACACCCTGACACTCGCTCCGGATGGCCGGCTTCAACTCGACCTCTACTGGCCCCTCGACTTCGACATCGATACGGATCAC
>JACZVE010000041.1 GCA_022572825.1 SAR324 cluster bacterium | reverse complement strand
TGGGCGGTCTATCACGACGATGTGGACATGACCGGACTGCTCGTGCGGTCCGGTGCGAACGTCAACGCGGAGAACCGCTACGGCGTGCCGCCGCTTTCCACGGCCTCCACGAACGGCAACGCGACCATCGTTGGGCTCCTGCTCGATGCAGGCGCCGATCCTAACGAGACCCTCGAAGGCGGCGAAACCGTGCTCATGATCGCCGCTCGCACCGGAAGCCTCGAAGTGGTGGAGCTGCTCCTCGCCAAGGACGCTGATCCCAACGCAGTGGAGCGGCGCGAGCAGACCGCGCTCATGTGGGCCGCGGCGGAGGGACACACACCGGTCGTCGAAACGCTCATCGATGCCGGGGCCGACGTGCAAGCCAAGCTCAGGTCCGGGTTCACGCCGATGTTCTTCGCCGTGCGCGAGGGCCATATCGAAGTTGCGCTGACGCTCCTCGAGGCCGGCGTGGACGTGAACGAGGTCCTTCGGCTTCAGAGGGAGCGTGGCACGAGTCCGTTGCTCATGGCGGTCCGCAACGGCCACTTCGAGCTCGCGGTGGCGCTGATCGACCCGTTTCCGGAATCCATCCGGCTCGGGGCCGAACTGATCGCCGGGGCGATGGCCGCTGTCTGCGCGGGAATCGTGCTGTTTCTGCGCTTTCCCGCCGTGTTCGTGCGCCTGTGGGAGGGGCTGGCGCACTGGTTGCCAGTGAGAGTGCGCCGCAGAGGCGGCCAGTTGCTGGAAAACGCCGCAACCGCGCTCTCCGCCCTCAAGTCGCCCGGAATGTTGCTGGTGATGCTGGCCTACTCGCTGCTGAAATGGCTTTCCAGCGGCGCAATGGTGTGGCTGTCCCTGCTGGCATTCGATACGCGGATCTCGCTGCCCGTCAGCATGATCGTCATCGCGGTGTCCGCCGTGGCGCTGACGGTGCCCAGCGCGCCGGGCTTCTTCGGCGCCATGCAGGCCGCGTACGTGTTCGCCCTGCTCCCCTTCGGGGTGTCGCGGGAAATCGCCCTGGCCGCCAGCGTGCTCGCCCTGGTGTTCCCGTGGCTGACGGTGACACTGTTCGGGGGCGTCTGCTTCGCCGCAACCGGGCTCAGGTACCGCGAGGTGCGCGCGCAGGCGGAGCAGGTGCGGGGGTAGGGGTTGGTGCGTCCGTGAGCCGGCGCATGTGAGCCGCACAGGCCAGGAATCGCGGCAGGGGGCTGGGTGCAAAGGTTACAGATCGAGCCTGAGACCGATGGAAACCATTTGACCATTCAAACTGGAATAGTGCGGAGTCTCGGCACAGATAAAACGATAACCGACATGCACGTGCAGTATTTCGGCAAAAGGAATACCCAGCGAGAGGAAAAACTGTGACGCGGCGAGCTTCACTGGATAAAGAAACCCATGGCAAATCTCAGAGTTCGCATCGACGATGGCTTCGAAACTTTCGGCAGGTGGCTGTACCGCAACCGGTTCAAGACGCTGCTGATGATGCTCGTGGTGGTCGCCGCGTTTGGTTCCCAACTGCCCCGGCTGACCTTCGATACCTCCAACGAGAGCTACTTCCACGAGGAGGACCCCACCCTCAGGGAATACGACGCCTTCCGCGAGCAGTTCGGACGCGAAGAGATGCTCATCATCGCCCTCAGGCCGCCGGAAGTGTTCGACCGCGCCTTCCTGCAATGGCTGGCGGATTTCCACGCCGCCCTGGAAGCCGAGGTGCCCTACGTGAAGGAGATCACCAGCCTGGTCAACGTCCGCCACACACGCGGCGAAGGAGACGAGCTGATCGTGGAGGACCTGCTGGAAACGCTCCCCCGAACGCCCGCGGAAATGGCGCGGCTGAAAGAGCGGGTCTTGTCTTCGGAGCTTTACCGCAACTTTCTCGTCTCGGAGGATGGAAAGTTCACGACGGTGGTGATCGAAACCCTCGCCTTCTCGCCCGGCGGCGAGGCGGGTGACCTGCTGGCAGGCTTCGGGGAGGCCGACGAGCAGCCCGTGGGCGGGCAAGCCGTGGAGCGCATGCCCCTCTCACAGGAGGAAAACCGCGAGTTGGTGCTTGCCGCGCGAAAGGTTGCGGCCAAATTCCAGTCGCCGGATTTTCCGATTCACATCGCGGGCGGCCCGGCCCTCGATGAGTTCTTCGAGCGCACCATGCAGAAGGACATGGGCCAGTTCCTGGGGTTGGCCTTTCTGGCCATCGGCATCTTCCTGTTCGTGCTGTTCCGCAGGTTCTCCGGCGTGGTACTGCCGTTGCTGGTGGTGATCCTCAGCCTGCTGTCAACGGTGGGACTGATGGCGGCCACGGGGGTGTCCTTCACCATTCCCACCACGATTCTGCCGTCGTTTCTGTTGGCCGTGGGGGTCGGGGCTTCGGTGCACCTGCTGGCAATTTTCTACCGCGATTTTCAAAGGCGGGGGGACAAGGAGGGTGCCATCGTCTATGCCCTGGGCCATTCCGGGCTACCCATCGTGATGACCGCGCTCACCACCGCGGCGGGCCTGTATGCCTTCGTAACCGCCGAGATGGCGCCGATTGCGCACCTGGGGATTTTCGCCGGCACGGGCGTGTTGATCGCACTGCTCTACACGCTGGTGCTGTTGCCGGCGCTGCTCGCCCTCTGGCCCGTGCGGCAGCATGCGCGATTCGGAAGCGGCGAACGGAGCGGAGGATTTGACCGTCTGTTGACGGCGATTGCCGACTTCGCCACTTCCCGCGCGTTGGGCATCGTCGTGTTCAGCGGGGTGGTGGTGGCCGCGGCGATTGTCGGACTGTTTCGGCTCAGTTTCTCCATGAACTTTGTGGAATGGATTCCGCGCTCCCAGGAAATCCGCCGCAGTATCGACCTGGTTGATAGGGAGCTCAAGGGCTCCAGTACCCTCGAGCTCGTCATCGACACGGGGGAGGAAAACGGCCTCTACGAGCCCGCGGCGTTGAATGCCATGGAGGCACTGGGGCGCTTCGCGGAGCAATACCGCAACGATGCCGGCGTGCAGGTGGTCGGCAAGACCAACTCGCTGCTGAACGTGCTGAAAGAAACCCACCGCGCGCTCAATGAAAACCGGGCCGAATTCTACGCCATTCCCCAGAGCCGCCAATTGGTTGCGCAGGAACTGCTCCTGTTCGAAAACAGCGGCAGCGACGACCTGGAGCGGCTGGTGGACAGCCAATTCAGCAAAGCCCGCCTCACCATCGTCGTACCCTGGGATGACGCGGCGGTGTACGTCGGATTTGTGCAAAAGATCCGGGCGGAGGCGGAGCGCCTGTTCGAAGGGCGCGCGATCGTCACGGTGACCGGCACGCTCAATCTGTTCACGCAGATGATGTTCGCCATGATGCGCAGCATGGCCAAGAGTTACGTGATCGCCGGGGTGGTGATCACCGTGATGATGATGCTGTTGGTCGGCAGCCTGCGTATCGGGCTGCTGAGCATGGTGGCCAACCTCACTCCGATCATGGTGACCATGGGGCTGGTGATGGGGTTCGCGGGAATCCGCCTGGATGCCTTCACCCTGCTGATCGGCAGCATCGCCCTGGGCCTCGCCGTGGACGATACCATTCACTTCTTCCATAACTTCCGGCGCTACTACGGACAGGGCATGGACGCCCGCGAGGCGGTGCGCCAGACCCTGCTCACCTCCGGGCGGGCGATGCTGTTTACCTCCCTGGTGCTCGTTACCGGGTTCTGGCTGTTCATGCTGGCCACCTTGAACAATGTCTTCTATTTTGGGCTGCTCACCGGCGTGGCGCTCATATTCGCGCTGCTCGCCGATTTCCTGTTGGCGCCGGCGATGATCATGCTGGTGCTTCGTACCCAATACGGCCGCACGCTTACCGGGAAATGGAGCGGCGCCGGGGCGATCGCGAGTTCCACCTAGGTTGACGTATCGTCGGGTGCCATCTCGGGCAGCGTACGATAGCAGTGCGTCCTGCGGGCCAAATTTCCCGCCGACGATCGGCCGAATCGCTCAGGCAGGCTTCCACGTGGGCGATCTCGTGTTGATTGATGGCCGGGCGTTGCTGAGCGGAGACAGGCACTGTATGTTCCAGCTTTCCTGATGCCATACCGTCGGCGCTGAATTTCGCGAAGAAGCAGCCATGGCGGGTGTTGGCGCTGAATCGAGCCCTGTGCTATCCAAGGCATGTGCCAAGGCATGCGGAGGTGCCAGTGCCTGAGTGCGCCTCAGCAGGAATCACGGTGATCGGAACATTGCGAGGAGCGGCGATTTCGGCCATAGATTCCCTTGTGGCTTCCGGCTATCGAGTGCGCAGTCACCGACGGCGGACCCCATCGAATTATTGCGCATGCGGGTGAATTGAATGGGAATTGGCGAACATGACGGTCAAATGCCCCCAATGGAGCAGCGGATCTGCGTCAATTTTGCTTTCCCCGTGCATTTCACTCAGGATTTGTTCGCGGAACGAAACCCGGTCTTTGTAGAGACGGTCTCCCGTCTGGAGCGGGACAAGCGTCACCGCGTCGTGTTCGTCATCGATGACAACGTCGCCGCCGCGCATCCCGGATTGATTCCCTCCATCAACCGATACTTCACAGCCCACGCGGAAGGGTTGGAGCTCATCGCCCCACCTACGCTCGTTCCAGGGGGCGAGGGGGTCAAGAACGACATTGCCCATGTGCTGGGCCTGGTGGAGTTGGTGCATCGTCACGGAGTGGATCGTCACTCGTTTATGGCAATCGTGGGCGGTGGCGCCGTTCTGGATATGGCCTGTTTCGCCGCGGCGATTGCACACCGGGGCATCCGGGCAATTCGCATCCCAACCACCGTACTGGCGCAAGACGATTCGGCGGTGGGTGTGAAAAACGCAATCAATCTGTTCGGAAAAAAGAATTTCATCGGCACGTTCCTGCCCCCGTTCGCCGTGCTCAACGACAGTAACTTTCTCACCACCCTCAGCCATCGGGACAAAATCGCAGGCATGGCCGAGGCGATCAAGGTGGCCCTGATTCGCGATCGCACCTTTTTCCAGTATCTGGAAGCCAACCGCGCACGCATGGCTCAAGCGGATATGGAGGTATTGACCCATTTGATTCGCCGATCCGCGGAAATTCACATGAATCATATCCGCACTTCCGGGGACCCTTTTGAATTCGGTAGTGCGCGCCCGCTGGACTTCGGCCATTGGGCCGCTCACAAGATGGAATCCCTCACCCAAAACCGCTTGCGGCACGGCGAGGCAGTGGCCCTGGGCATGGCCATGGACACGCGCTATTCCGTGAAGGCCGGGTTGCTCTCGCCGAACCAGTCCGAGCGGATCATCTCCCTGCTGCAAACCTTGGGTTTCCGATTGTGGGAGGACGAATTGTTATCCCGCGATGAAATGGGCAATCTGGAGGTGTTGCAAGGGCTGCGGGAATTTCGCGAACATCTGGGCGGAACGCTGCACATCACCCTCTTGCGCGATATCGGCGACGGCGTTGAGGTCAACGAGATGGACGAGGCTCTGGTGCTGGAATCCATCCACTGGCTGCGGGACCGCTATGAACGCCACGCGCAGGGGACCGGCGCGCGCGCCGCAACCATGGTCAGCGGCTAGCACCTCGCGTCGGAGTTCCGCGCACTCTTGCCGGTAGCGTTTTCGCAGTCAGGACACTTTACTGCATCCCGAAACTCTGACGCGACGTACAGTCACTTGGCACCAGCTTGGATTTCAGGCCGGTGCGTACCTTGAACTCACCTGAGCGGGCCCCGTGAAATTGTCCGGTGATTTCCACCTCACCTACTGTAGCAACATACATCCCGGAGAAAGCTGGGAGGAGGTGCGCAGCAATCTGGGCACCTATCTGCCCACGATCCGCAAGCGGCTCACGCCCGACGCGCCGTTCGGCGTCGGGCTGCGGCTCTCCGCTGTGGCAGCGGAAACCCTGGAAGCGCCCGCGCAACTCCATGAGTTCCAGGAATTCCTCGCGGCCGAAAACTGCTACGTGTTCACGATCAACGGCTTTCCCTACGGGGTTTTCCACCGCGCCCGCGTGAAGGAGGAGGTGTACCTCCCGGACTGGAAGGACGAGGAGCGCTTGCGGTATTCCAACCGCCTTGCCGCCATCCTGGCGCAGCTATTGCCGGATCAGTCCGGCATGGAGGGGAGCGTGAGCACGGTGCCGGGGGCGTTCAAGGGCGAGGTCAAAAGCGAGGAAGATGTCACGCGGATGGCCGAACTGATGCTACGGCACGTCGCCGAACTTCACCGGCTGTGGGAACGGACGGGAAAGACGATCACCCTGGCTCTGGAACCGGAGCCTTGCTGCTTCATCGAAACGGTGGACGAGGCGGTGGCGTTCTTCCGCGACCACCTGTATTCCAAGCCGCAGCTGGAGCAACTGGCGCGGACCCTGGGCATCTCCCACGCGGAGGCGGAGGCGCTGGCACGCAGGCACATCGGCATTTGCTACGATGCCTGTCATATGGCGGTGGAGTTCGAGGACATGGCCGCTTCCCTCGCCGCGCTCAAGGCGGCCGGGATCAAGATCTGCAAATTCCAGATCAGCTCGGCCCTCAAGCTGAAATTCCAACGGGGAGACGGACGTGCCGAAGCGCTCCTGCGGCCCTTCGTGGAGAGCACCTACCTGCATCAGGTGGTGGAAAAATCCCAGCACGGGTTGGTACGCTTCATCGATCTGCCGGAGGGGCTGGAAAAAGAGCGGGAAGCGGCCCAGGATCATGCGGGTGAGCTGGTGGAATGGCGAGTGCACTTCCATGTCCCGATTTTCCTGGAGGAAATGCGCAGCTTTCAGACCACGCAGGAACACCTCATCGACCTCATCGAGCAATTCAAGCAGACACAGAGCTGCCCCTACCTGGAGGTGGAAACCTACACCTGGGACGTGCTGCCGCCGGAGTACAGAGAGCTGGACCTGGCCAGTGCAATCACCCGGGAACTGTCCTGGCTCAGGGACCGCATCGAGTCATGAGCGAAAGCTCGCTCAATGCGCGGCGGGTTTTGCGCTGGCGGGTTTACTTGCAATTGGGCCGGGTTTCCAACCTTCCCACCGTTTGGACCAATACCCTGGCAGGGCTGATACTGGCGGGGGGCACTCCCCAGACCCAGACCCTGCTTCCGCTGGTTGCGTCCCTCACATTTTTCTATACCGGCGGAATGTTTCTCAACGATGCCTTCGACCACCGCTATGACCGGGAATTCCGCCCCGAACGCCCCATTCCCTCGGGGTCAATCGGGGCGGCGGAAGTTTACGCACTGGGGTTCCTGCAGTTGGCGTTGGGGGAGGCGTTGCTGGCCTTGCCCGCGTTAACGGCGGGTGCGCCGCCCGCTCCGGAGGCCATGTTGGGCGGATTGGCGCTTGGGCTGGTGATCGTCTATTACAACTACCGCCACAAGTCCGATCCGCTCAGCCCATTGGTGATGGCTCTGTGCCGGGCGTTGGTGTACTTCGTCGCCGCGGCGACGGTGGCCACGGCCTTCAGCCGGCCGGTGCTTTACGGAATGGCGGTGCTATCCTGCTATCTGATCGGGCTGACCTATGCGGCCAAGCAGGAAAATCTGCAGGCTGTTAAGAACCTCTGGCCGCTTTTGTTTCTGGCCGCGCCCTTTCTTTACGCCTGGCCCGTGGTCGGGCGCTTATCCTGGGAAAGCCTGCTGTTTGTGGGGCTGCTGTGCTGGGTGGTCTATGCGGTCTCGTTCCTGGTGCGAAGGGAGGGGCGCAATATTCCCCACGCCGTGGTCAGTCTCATTGCAGGCATATCCCTGCTCGACGGCGTGTTGATCGCGCGGATTGGCGGGCCGCCCGTCTGGATCGTAGCGGCATTGGCGGGCTTCGCGCTCACGCTCTTTTTCCAGCGCTACATCTCCGGCACCTGAAGGCTGAGCCGTGCCGGGCGGTGAGCGTGCCACGGCTCACCCGTCAAACAGGTGGGAGAGGATCAAGCCTTTCACGTCCGCCGCGGAGACGGCCTCCTCCCGCAACAATCCCCCTTCGCTGGTCATGAACAGCGGGCCCTGGCGGGGATGATCGGTGAGCCTGCCGTGCGAGCCTTTGACCAAGCCGGCGTCAAGGGGAATGACGTCCATCAGGTAACGGAAGCCCAGCTTTTTTCTGAGAAGGATGCGCGCCACCTTGAAGCGGGGGAAGCGGATCGCGGGATCGACGAACAGCTCGACCGGGTCGTAGCCGGGCTTGCGATGGATGTCCACGGTGCGGGCAAAATCCGGGGCCAGCGCGTCGTCCAGCCAGTAATAATAGGTGAACCAGCGCTCGGGCTCGCAGATGGCGACGAGCTCCCCGGCACGGGAATGGTTCAGGCCGATGGCCGCCTTCTCCGCAGCCCCCAGTACCTGCTCGATGCCGGGTATTCCTTCCAGCAGCGCCTTGACTTCCGCCACGCGCTCGGGCCGGCGCACGTATACGTGGGCCACCTGATGGTCCGCCACGGCAAAGGCGTCGCTGGCTCCGGCGTCCAGCATCTCCAGTCCCAGCTCCCGCCGCACACGGATATAGCCCGCTTCCCGGAGTACCCGGTTGATGTGCACCGCGCCCTGCACAGCCGTGATTCCGTATTCCGACAGTACGATTACCCGAACGCCCCGCTGGCGAAAGTGATCGATCAGGTGCCCGCAAACCTGGTCGATCTCGGCCAGGTCGCGGTGTATGCGGGGATCACCGGGCCCCAGCCGCTGCAGGTTGTAATCCAGGTGGGGTAGATAAATCAGGGTCAGGTCGGGGGCATGCCAGTCGAACACGCGCCGGCTGGCTTCCGCAATCCATGCGCTGGAGCGGATATCGGCTTGCGGGCCCCAGAAATTGAAGAAGGGGAAATCGCCGATCTCGCTCTTCAGCCGTTGGCCCAGCGCGTCGGGATAGCTGTAAATATCGACGACTTTCCGGCCGTCGGCCGGATACAAGGGCCGGGGCGTTACGGAGTAATCGGCCGGGGAGTACATGTTGTACCACCAAAACATCTTGGCGCCGGTGAAGGACGCGTCGCGCCGCCGGGCGGCCTCCCACACCGTCTCTCCCTGCACCAGTTGGTTGGCCTGGCGCCAGAACCAGACCTGTGCCAATTCCCTGAAGTACCAGCCATTGCCTACGATGCCGTGCTCGGCGGGCGAAAGGCCGGTTAGAAAGGTGGATTGTACGCTGCACGTAACGGCGGGGGTGATCGTGCGCAGGGGCCTGTGGGCGCCTTCCCGCGCAAATGCCCATAGACGGGGTGTGTGCTCGCCGATGAGCTCGCCTGTCAGACCTGCGACATTGATGACGGCGGTGGGGTGCATGGCGCAGGGTGGCCGCCGCTATCGGTTTTCCACGATGGGAGCCTGCCCTCTGAGCACCGAATTGCCGTCGTAAAGCTGGGTCTGGTTGATATTGGGCCGCGTTTCGATGTCCGCCAGATCCATATTGCCGCTCTGGGAAAAGAACGCCACCGGATTGTCCCAGACGATCGTGGTGATATCCGCCTCGGAGATGCCCATCTCCCGCATTTTGGACACCGTCTTGGGCACCTTGAGCGGATCGCTGACACCCCAGTCGGCCGCGCTGTTGACGATGATGCGCTCGCTGCCGAATTGCTTGACGAGCCGGGCCATGCGCTCCTCGGCCATCTTGGTGTTGGGGTAGATGGAGTGCCCGGCCCAACAACCCGAGTCCAGCACCAGCGGCAAGGTCTCCTCGTTGTTGTGGTCGATCAGCACCCGCTCCTCGGGGATGTTCAGCTCCCGCACCAAATCGATGGAGCGAATGGTGCCCCTCTTTTTATCCCGGTGGGGGGTGTGAATCAGGATGGGCAGATCGAACTCCATCGCCATTTCCATCTGCCGGGCGAATATTCTTTCTTCCGCATCGGTCTGGTCGTCGTAACCCACCTCCCCCACGGCGACCACCCCCTCCTTTTGCAGATAGCGGGGCAATATATCGAGCACCGCCTCGGATACCTTCGGGTTGTTGGCCTCCTTCGGGTTCAGGGCTATGGTGCAAAAATGGCGGATACCGAACTGGGAGGCGCGAAAGCGTTCCCACCCCAGCAGGCCGTTGAAGTAATCCTCGAAAGAACCCGCGTTCGTACGAGGCTGCCCCAGCCAGAAAGCCGGCTCCACGATGGCGACGATCCCCGCTTCCGCCATCGCCTGATAATCGGCCGTGGTGCGGGAGGTCATATGAATATGGGGGTCGAACATTTTCATGGCCTTGTACCCTTTCTACGAGCTGGGTTAACTCAATCTTGCCAGGGAGGTTTCGATGGCTTCCTTGACCCTGCCGTCCCGTTCGATTTCCCGTTGCCCCGCCAACACTCTGCGGCTTTCCCCGTTAGCGGTGAAGCCGAGGCCGCGCGCCGCCCAGAGCCGGTGATCGGAATTCTCATGGTGCAGATAACGGTGAACGCGGGACAGGCCTTCCGACTCGATGCAGGGTGCCAGCACCATCCAGATATCCGTGGGCACCGTCCTGCCGGCCGCCTCGCGCTCGCTCACGTAATCGTCCGCCATGCGGGACAGCTCCCTGTTCAACCGCTTTTCCAACCCGATGATGCGATTCACGGCGATTGCGTTAAACAAGCATTTGAGCACCATCTGGTTGAAGTTGAGCTCGGGAAATTGGCGGGAAGGATAGGGGTTCTCGCAAGCGATGGCCTCGAAGAGCGGAATGATGTTGGTTCGGCAGGCGTCCACCGCGGTGGACAGAAAGCGCTCGCAATGGGGTAGCAGTGCTAATCCGCGCAGCCAGCTTTCCTGTTCGCGGCTGTCGCCGAGATCGTAACACTGCAGCACCCTGTGAGCGAAATCATCCGGCGCAAGGTGATCCAGGGAGAGCAGCACCAGCGCTCGGGCGGCTTCATCGACGCCCCAGTGATCCAGCGGCAGTTCCGGATCCATCGCACGCGCGCGCGCCTGCTCTTCCTCGCCCAACGACAGGGCACGCTTGCCCATTCGTCGGGAGGCGCCCGCATAGTAGCCCAGCAAGACATTCTCATTGACAGGGGCATTGGCCGCCTCCAGGGCCTTCTCGAACCATATCCGGGCCGGGGGATCCATCCGGGTGTGTAGCAGGTCGTGCAATAAAGCTTTCATCGCTTCCGCGCCGCGATGTTAAAGCGTACCGAAAAATTCGATCAAGGTCTCGATTTCGGACTCCGTCAGGTGGACATTGGGCATGATGGTAACCTTTACCCGTTTGGGATTCTTCAACCACGTGCGCATGTTCGCCGCCGTATTTTTCAGCTTTCCTCCCGCGATCCGCCTGCGCGCGCTGATGCCCTTCAGGGACGGACCGATCGTACCTGTCGCTTCGGGAATACCCGGAATGATGTGGCAGCCATGACAGCCCCTCTTCAGGATAATCTCTCTCGCTGTCGCTCCGTCTGAGGCGGCATGTGCGCTAGGGGTTGGCATCCACATGACCGCGCCGATCACGCCGATTGCGACGATAACGATGCGGTGCGACAGGGTTGCCGCCAATCGCTGACCCATCCTGCTTTCCGAACTTGCTTTCCCAAATGGATACAGCCGCAACGGGCGATGGCGCCGCTCGCGCCTCCAATCGCCACCATCGGCCGCCTGAATCCGGTGCCTCAAGGCCTCCCCCAACGGAGGAAGGCATGAGGCATCCCGTCCGGCCGAGCTGAGCCCGCATGGCCTGACCAAGCCAGGCCCAGCCGGTTTTCGGCGATGGTCAGGGTACGATTTTGTATATCTTGTCGAGGCCACCCACGGGACCGGTGGTGTCCGTGGAGAGCACGTAGACCTCGCCGTCGGCATCCTGTCCAAAGGCCAGCACGTAGGAATTAAACTTCGTCATATTGGTGATCCTGATCTCCTCCATATTCCACTTGCTACCCCGCTTCGTGGCCGCGTAGAGCCGTCCGTCCTTGACGCCAAACTGCTTGCTCCAATCCCCGAAGAAGTATTTTCCCTGCCAGGCGCCATGCTTGCCCCGGTAGACGAATCCGCCCGTGACCGACAATCCCCGGCAGCTTTCGTGTACGTTGCAGTTGTTGTAATCAAAGATGGGGCTGATCAAGCCCGATTTATCGCAGGAAGCCGGGTGGTCATTCGGATTGACGTAATCGAAGCAATGGGTGCCCTCCATACGGCGCCAGCCGTAGTTGCCGCCTTTTATGACGATGTCCACCTCCTCGTAGCTGTTCTGCTGAACGTCGCCGACGAACAGGGCCCGATCACCGCCCATGTCGAAGGACATCCGCCAGGGATTGCGGAAGCCGTAGGCATAGATTTCCTCGCGGGCATCATCGCGATTGACAAAGGGATTATCCCGGGGAATGCCGTAAGGGTCGCCTTTGTCAACGTCGATGCGGAGAATTTTGCCGTGCAGCACGTTAAGGTCCTGGCCGTTACCCTCAGTCACATTATGGCCGATACCCCAATCGTTGGCATAGCCGCCGTCACCTACGGAGATATAGAGATAGCCGTCCGGACCGAAGTGGAGATCGCCCCCGTTGTGATTGAACTGGGGCCAGTCCAACTGCAGGAGAATCCGTTCCGAGAGCGGGTTGGCCTTGTTGGGATCATCCTTGGATACCTGGAACTCGGAATAGTGTTTGGTATGGTTATACCAAAACTTCACATCCAAGGGGGCATCACCGCGAATGGGCGCGGTATATGACACGTAAAATTTGCCGTTGTTCTTGAAATTGGGATGGAACGCCAGCCCGAGGAGTCCGCGCTCATCGAATATATGCATCAGCGTTATAATTTTGCCCTGGATATT
>JACZVE010000384.1 GCA_022572825.1 SAR324 cluster bacterium | reverse complement strand
TACCGGAACGGGTTACGACCGCGGCCAGTTTGGCCCGATCCATAAAATCATGTAACCGATCGATATTCGCAATTATTTCCCGATTTTCGTCCGAACTGAATAGGGCTCTCCCCAACGATCCAGACAAATCATTCAGGTATATGATCAGGATTCCGATCCGCACAGTTTCAAACGTGCTGTCTTTGCATTATATCTTTAGAATCGGGCAAATGGATTCATAAACATAGCAGCGGGAAATTTTACCTTCAAGGTGGGGTGTCTCAGGGTTCGCTTGAGCACGAAATCAAATAGCAACGGATTATATTGATAAATCTGATTGAGAGATTCTCTTTCTTCTTCCGTAATAAACCCCGCTGCCATAAGCTCTCTTGTGCGAATAATAAAATTAACCGCGGGCAAAGGATAGTCGCTTCCGTTTATTAGTCGATGATGTAGATGCTTTTTCTCCAAAAGGGTCTGCAGTGGGCCGTCAAATCGATTAAATTGAGTCAGGGCCGATATTTCACCAAAAAGTAGTCCAACGTATTTCTCTTCCTCCATCATTCTTATAAACAAATCGAAATTCGAAACGTTCTCGTTGGAAGAAGTATCCAGATCCGGATTGGAACCCAGGCTTGCGCCATGCGCCATGATCACTTTAACGCCCATATCCAGTGCCTTACGGTAGAGAAGCGGATTGCCGTATCTTTGCAACTGCTCGGCCTCCACCGCCTGCTCCTCACCCGTATGCGTAAGCAATATCATATCCAGCTCTTTAAGTTTTCGGTAAAAGGGCGCGATCTTATCGTCCGCTGGATTAATTCCCATGGCGTTGGGGAGCCATTTTACGAATCTAACACCCCTTTTGGCCCAGCGTTCCAGCTCCATGAGGGCGTCTTTGCGATAGGGATGTACGGATATGATGGGCACAAAAAGCGTGGGATTTTCTTTCGAAATCCGGTAGACGTACTCGTTCGGCACGTAGAACTCTGTTTGCTCGAGGTCTTCGCTGCCATCGGGATGATAAAATTTATCGAATGCCAATACCATATATAGACCGTGGTTGGGAGTATTTTCGATGAGAGATATCAGTCTTTCTATATACTGGCTATCGGCAGGTCCTAAATCGTTGATACCGGATGCGCTTTTATAAACCATAAATTTAAGATAATTAATTGGATGCCACAAGGATTGCATTTTCGGATTGACATAAATTCCCGTATTGCCTTCTCCCAATCCGATAATATGGACGTGAAAATCAGTTAACATTTCAGAATCAATATCTTGAAATGCATCCTCGATGAGCTTCTTTGTGAAGGGGCCTATATTTTCGTACATTTGCTCCGGATCGCCGGCAAAGTCTCCTCCTAGTCGTTTGTGCAGGGCGGAGCAGGAAAGGAGAACGAATATAAGGGAAACGACGAAGATATTGTTAATATTACTCATAGGTGGATTCCTTGAGGAAAGGAATTGAATATGCGTCGCACGCGCCCACTTAGAGGTCGGGATTGCGGTCCAGCTTTCGGTACTGGATGGCTTCGGAGAGGTGCGCCAGCTCAATCTGCGGCGAATCGGCCAGGTCGGCGATGGTGCGGGCGACTTTCAGGATGCGAGTGTGGGCCCGCGCGCTCAGCCCGAACTGCTGCGAAGCGCGCCGCAGCAAGGCCCATCCGTTCGGCGCGGGCTGTCCGTAGTGCTGGATTTCCTTGGGCGTCATGAGGCCGTTGGCGCGGGTGGGCGAGTCGCGGAAGCGATGGAGCTGGCGCTCGCGGGCTGCCTGCACGCGCTCGCGAAGAACTGCGGAAGGTTCGCCCTTGCGCGTCTCGACCAGGCGGTCGAAGGGAGCCACGGGCACGTCGATCTGCAAATCGATGCGGTCCAGCAGCGGGCCGGAAATGCGCGAGCGATATTTGCGGACGTCGTGCGGCGAACAGCGGCAGCGGCGGCTCGGGTCGCCCAGATACCCGCAAGGACACGGGTTCATGGCGCAGACCAGCACAAAATTGCAGGGAAATTCCAGCGCCATCGAAGCCCGCGAGATGGTGACCTTTCTAAAATTATCATTCAATCAAATCATCGATCAGTCCAGACAGGACGCTTTCCGAACCCACCGGCCCCTTTCTGTCTCCCGCGCCATCGGCAAGAATAGATTTTGATAAAATATTAAGGGATGTAATGCATGGATCCTATGTTCCCAATATATTGGAGCTCAACCCGTGAAATCAATCGTTTCAGCTTTTATCCTATCATTTGCGTTCTCTTCATATGTCTACGCCCAAGTTGCAGGCCCGGCACTGGACCCCGGATTTTTGATTTTGGCAACCTCGGTCAATCCGGCGGTTTTGCAATGGCATTCGACTTCAATAATCACCGTAGGAAAATTTGACGGGACCAATAAAATTTTCGATCAAAATGGCCAGCCGGTGTTTAGAGCGGAATGGGAAGGGGAGTATTCCAAAGTCCGATACGTAGATGAAGAGTTTGCGATCGGAGCAGACTATTTTTCCGGAAACGCGGGAACGAATATTCCATCGGAGCCAAGGGACCTGGAAAAAGGTTTCGGACTTGCGACCAAAATCAGGGAATTTTTGGCGGTCGGATTCGGGGCGTTTAAAACCGATCATCCATCAACACCGGTGGAAACCCGAAGGCCTACCTTCGGTATTTCTCTTCGTTTTTTCGAGGAATTGTATTTCGGTTACTCCACGGGGGTTGAGATCAGGAGGTCAGATATCTCTGAAATCGCCCGTAACAATCGCTACTTCGGTGTTGGCTATTTGACCAAATCCGAAAGTTTCAAGATTCATGCGGAAATTTGGAGAGCGGAAATGCCTGCTTATCGCTTCGTTTCCGGTTTTGTCTTTGGGGAAGAGGATATAACAGCAGGAATCATCGAATTTAACTTCAATGGATTTCAATTTGGTTTGAGGGTGGCAAAATTTGTTGGATTTGACGAAAGTTTTCCATCCAGAAGACGGGAAGAAGATACAATCGGAATCCAGGTGGGGTGGGTGCCCCATGAAGGTTTTGCCGCGGCCGCCCGCT
The DNA here is from genome assembly GCA_022572825.1 of SAR324 cluster bacterium. Taxonomy (GTDB): domain Bacteria; phylum SAR324; class SAR324; order SAR324; family JACQKK01; genus JACZVE01. The sequence continues at coordinate 352 of JACZVE010000384.1, read as the reverse complement.
TCGAAACTTCAGACCGCACGGAAACGCCTTCCGGTCAAACTCGTGAAATTGAAAGGTTATACCTGACACTGGCCTATATTTTTTGATAGGCATTATTGTCGGAAAAACCGGCCTCGCATTACCATCCCCCCTACCCCGCCCCTCGGTCCAACTTCCGGTACTGAATCGCCTCGGCGATGTGGGGGGTCTGGATGGCGTCGGAGGGGATGAGGGCCTTCAGTTCCGCCTCCACCTTTTCGGCCACCTCCTTGCGCTTCTCGGGGTTGTGCAACGGGTCCGCCGAGTAACGGGCGTACAGGGGGCTGGGGACGTCCTGGGGTTCGATCCCGTGAATCAGGTGCACTTCCCCGCC
>JACZVE010000040.1 GCA_022572825.1 SAR324 cluster bacterium | reverse complement strand
GTGCAGGTGCCCATCGGGCGCGCAAGCGAGCACGACCTTGGCCGGGACCGGGGCGCCCGGGGCGGCGCGAGGCCCCTCGCGTGCGGGCAATGCCGAGGAAACGATCCGCTCGCCTTCCCGGGCGCGAAACGGGGAGAACACGCGGCCATAATCGCTCACCTGGAAGGCCAGGCCCGCCAGGTTAATGTGCCGCATCTCGAAGTCCAGCCCCGCGTGGCGCTTCAGCAGGTCATCGAAAAAGAATGCGGGCGGCAGCGGCCGCGTCGCATGGCACCAATTGCGCACCTGCTTGCTCCATAAGGGACAGGGCGCCCCGTGCGGGCAGGGATAGACAATGGGCAGCCCGCGCAACCGTTCCCGCACGGTCATCAGATTCATGTATCCCTTGCGGGTGCCGGGCTCGACGAACAGCACGCACCCACCCGGCCGCGTCAGGCGGCGCAACCCCTCGCTGACTCGCTGCGCGCGCCGGCTGGTGCGCCGCGGCCCCAGCAAACCCAGCTCGCCGAGCAGCATCGCCGCACCGACCACCGCATAGGGCGGCGTGGTGCCCTCCGCGGTGAGAAAGCGCTCGACGCCGTCGGCCCGAAAGTCGATGCGCAAGCCGACTCCCGGCAGCGCACGCGCCGCAAACCCGCGCAGATTGCCCTCCGCCACGGAAATCAGTTCGCGCCCCTGATCGACCAGGGTCACCTCGATGCGCCACTGGCTGGCGGGCGGCGGCAACCGGCGCGACAGCCAGTCGAGCCATGCCAGGCTGAAGGCGCCCGTGCCGCAACCGAGGTCCAGCAGGCGCAGCGTGCGGATCGCGCCATCGCGATCGGCCCAGGCCTCCGGCAATGCAGAGGGGATGTCGTCCACCCACGGCAGTTCCGCGATGACGGAGCGGACCCGGTAAATATTACGGGGCATGAAGTACAGTTGGTAGGCGGACAGGCGTCCGTGGATAGGGTTCTGCCCGTGGGCGAACGCCGCGCGGCCGGTTGTGTAGCCCTGGTGAAGGGCCATAATGTCCCGCCCGATCCGCCGCCACTGCCGAGGGTGCAGCCGGAGGACGTCGGAGTGCCGGCCGGCCGGGCCGGACTGCCCGGCCGCGCCCCCGGCCTCGTTGCGGCGAAATCGTGCCTCGCGGCCCATGACGATCTCGCACAGCGCCGCTTTGAGGGATTCCATTGCGCCCGGTACGGTTTCAATATCGCGTGCCATATGCTACATATAGTGCTGTGAAAAAGGGTGTCCGGGCTATACTCGAATTGCAGGCAAGTTGTAGGCGAATTGCAGTGGAAATTGACGCGACCGTCGGGATGCCTCCTATCCGATAGGCTGGGCGGCGGACGTTCGGCAAGCAGCGCAGCCCGGTGACGCTACCCCGCCGTGGCAGGGACGCGCGCGGGAACGCTTCATTAAATCCCATCGTGCAAAGATTTGACAGCACTCGCAATTCAGTCGGGCCTGCAAAATCCCCGTGGACGCTACACGCTAACACAATCGCCGGCCGCCCCTCGCACCGGCCAGCCTCCGGCCAGCTCGGGCCTCGTTTCCCGAAGTTCAGACGGCAAAGCTGCCCGGCCGATGGCTCACCCGCAACGCCAGCGACAATGAGGTGCCATGGAACACGCGATAAGGAAACCAAAATTGACCGTCAGCGGCGCCAACCGGGTTCGGGAAATCCTGAGCTGGTACAAAAGCGACAATCCCGGCGTGCTGACCAACCTGGCGCGCATGCTCGACCACGGAACGCTGGCCAGCACGGGACGGCTGGTGATTCTGCCCGTGGACCAGGGCTTCGAGCATGGGCCAGCGCGGTCATTCGCGTCGAATCCGTCCGGGTACGACCCGCTGTACCACTTCGAGCTCGCCGTGGAGGCCGGCACCAACGCCTACGCCGCCCCGCTGGGCTTTCTGGAAGCCGGCGCCGTGGAGTATGCGGGACAGGTGCCTCTGATTCTCAAGCTGAACAACAGCGACTCTCTCTCCATTGGCGAGCCTTGTTCCGCCGTGACGGGCAGTGTGGAGGATGCCTTGCGGCTGGGATGCGTGGCGATCGGTTACACCATCTATCCAGGCTCGAGTGAAAGCAACACCATATACGAGGCCTTGCGCGAGCTGACACTGGAGGCCAAATCGGTGGGGCTGGCCGTGGTGGTGTGGTCGTATCCCCGCGGCTCGGGCATTTCCAAGGAAGGCGAAACGGCCATCGACGTGGTCGCCTACGCAGCCCAGATCGCGGCCCAACTGGGTGCCCACGTCATCAAGGTCAAACTGCCGACCGCCCATATCGAGCAGGATGCCGCCCGCAAGGTCTACGAGAAGGAAAACATCCCCATCAGCGCGCTGGCGGACCGCGTGCGACACGTGGTGCAGAGCTCTTTCAACGGCAAGCGCATCGTGATCTTTTCCGGTGGCCCGGCCAAAACCACCGCTGAGCTGTTGGACGAGATCAGGGCAATCCGCGACGGGGGAGGATTCGGCTCCATCATCGGCCGCAACTCCTTCCAGCGCAGCAAGGTGGAAGGCCTCAAGTTGCTGCGCACCGCGATGGATATCTACCTGGGCAACTAGGTCGCCGCCGCGAGGCGCGCGCTGGAAGGGCCTGCCCCCCCGGAACCGAGCCGCAGTCCACTCGCCGGCAGGGTGGCGTATCCATTTCACACCCATGCGGTGGCCACCTTCCACCCATGGGCTATTCCGCACAGCGCGACCCGTCCCCGGCGGTGCGGCGCCTGGGAGGTATCAATCCGGTAGACGCGATGGCCGCAGTCCCACCGCAGGAAACGAGAAAGCCACGGGTGTTGGGCGTGGAGCCCGACCCGGTAACACGGCGCCTGATGGAATTGTATTTGCAGCCGCAAGGCTACGACGTGCGCATGGTATCCAACCTGGAAGCGGCCCTGGAACTCAACGTTTCGGGGCAATCGACAGTGTTTTTCCTGAATGCCGAGTCCGTCGACGGCGCGACGGCCCGGCAACTTACCCGGCTCCGGAGCACCACCCACGGTAATCCCGTCTTTTTCATCGCGGAGGAAGGCCAGCACGCGTTCGCGGGGAAACCGCCTCTGAATGCGCTGGGAACGCTGACCAAGCCGCTCCGGGCAGACGCCGTGCTCAACGCCACCAATGGTGGCGCCGGTGAATCCGGTCAGGGTGCCGGCATCCCGCGCGATCCGGTTTTCCGACTTTCCCAGGAGGAGGTGGACATACTGCTCGGCCCATTCCAGAGCCTCATCGACGAGGTGGAGATGGATGGGATGATGATACGGGAACTCACCGCCTCGTTCCTGGAGCGAGGCCCGATGTATCTTCGGGAAATGCGGGACGCGCTGCGGGAAAGACAGTTGGAACGGCTGGACCGCGCCGTTCACACCATGAAAGGAATGTGCGGCAATCTGCGTTTCAGCCGCCTTGTGGAGTACAACGAGCAGATAGGCCAATGCGCAAATGCGGCCCGATTTGCGGACTTGGAACGGCTGCTGAGCGAGATGGACGGGGAGTTTCATCGCCTTCGCGGCGCCATTGAGCAACGCTGGCCGCCCCGTCACTGATTATTCATGCGCCTGGAGTTGCGCGGATCGATATCCTGATCCGCCCCGCAACGTCGCCGTTTCCAGTATTCACAACCAACGACCAGTGCCGTGCCCACGATCTTGTTTTTCCTTGCCACGCTGACGTATGGGGGCCTGACCATCTACGCGTGGATTATCATCATTGCCATCCTCGTCTCCTGGGTGCACCCGGATCCGCGCAATCCCCTCATCCAGTTTCTCAACAACATGACGGTGCCCGTCTGGAATCGGCTGCAAACCGCCTTGCCGCCGTCCCTTAAGCTCTTTTCAGCCTACATTTCGCTGCTGTCGGTGTGGTTCCTGAGAATATTCGTGCCGGGGATGCTGGGGACGTTTGGCTCCTACAGCGCGGGCGATGTCGCATTTGCGCAGGTGCCGGGCATCCTCGTGGGGTTCTTCCTGCTGGGATTGGGCCAGATCACGTGGAGCCTGCTTTCCTTCCTCATACTTTTGCTCTTGATCTGGTTCTGCCTCACGTTGATCAATCCCTCGGTAAATAACCCCATCGTGCGGGTCATTTTCATGCTTGTCGATCCATTGATCACGCCGATACAGCGCCGCCTGCCAAGACAACGCATCGATCTCTCGCCGCTGTTGGCCGCCGGTGTTTTCCTGCTGCTCTACGTGCTGGTAGTCTCGCAAGTGGTGCAATTTGCGGCTGGGCTGACGCAGGGGGGCGGGGTCGCCACGCTCCTGCGCACCTTCTAGCGGTCGGCCCGGACGCATAGCGGGGACGGCTGCCCCGGTTCTCGGCGCATCGAGGGCAAAGGGATAGTCCTTCGACTCCACCGTTCCCGCTCGGCCTGTCAGGTCGCTTGCCCACGATCTGCCGCGCCGGCACTCACCGATTCGAACGAGAAATCGCCGATTAACGTGCCTGCGCGCAAGTACCCCCGACAGGGACTTTGGTTGCCACGTTCTATGGCCTCGTATACCATCAATGGCGAAGGCCAAGCCGTGAATGCCGATCCCGCCTCGAAGCATGGTGCGCCGGCAAGAAGTTCAGGCCTTGCCGGTCGGCGATCGTGGGTTTGCGGAAGGGCAGTCATCCCCCCAGGCCCAGCGGCGATCGAATTCTGGCGCAATCGCCGCGGCTCGGATGGATTCCGCAAAATCAGCACACATGCGCGGCGAACGACCGTGGCCTCCGGGCACCTCCAGCGCAGCCGGAGCGGGTGACTCATGAAAACCGGAATTTACACCGACCCGATCTTCCTCAAGCATAACACCGGCAACCACCCGGAAAATGCCGGCAGGCTGGAAGCGATCAACCGTCGCCTGGCAGAGGAAGGCCTGGAATCCCGCTTGCTGCGGCGCAAGCCTCGGCCCGCCACCCAGGAAGAGATCACCACGATTCACACCGTGGACTATATGCGCCATGTGGAGGAGGCAGCGTTGTCGGGTCGCCAGTACCTGGACACGCCGGACTGCGCCTTGTCCACCCAGACCTTCGATGCTGCGCTGAACGCGGCCGGCGCACTCATCGCCTCTGTGATCGACGTGGCCGAGGGCCGGTTGGACAATGCCTTCGTCGCCTGCCGGCCACCGGGGCATCATGCGGAGCAGGCCAAGGCGATGGGCTTTTGCTATTTCAACAATGTGGCCATTGCCGCCGCGATACTAACGGAGAAGCTGGGCTACGAGCGGGTACTGATCTTCGATTTCGACGTTCACCACGGCAATGGCACGCAACACGCTTTTGAAGAACGCAGCGATATCCTCTTCGCCAGCATCCACCAACACCCCCTCACCCTGTATCCCGGCACGGGGTTCGCCGAGGAGCGGGGCCGCAGCGAAGGCCTGGGATACACCCTCAACGTGCCCATGGCGCCCCACTCCGGCGACGACGATTACCTGGCACAGCTCGAGAATACGCTGCTGCCGGCCTTCCGGGAGTTCAATCCTCAGTTCATTCTGCTCTCCGCCGGCTTTGACGCCCATCGGGACGATCCCCTGGCCATGATCAACCTGTCCACGGCGGGGTTCGGGGCCCTGCTGACGCACATCAAGCAGCTGGCGCTCGAATGCTGCGATGGAAGGATGGTCAGCGCCCTGGAAGGCGGTTACGACTACGCCGCGCTGTCCGCCTGCGTGGCCTCACACCTGGAAATTCTGCAGGCCGATCCGCAGCGGGGGGAGATCTGAGGGGCGCGGATTGAAGCCGACGGCCCACCGCGTGCTGGCCCTCTGGCAGCAGCAGCCCGCCTGGAAAGCCACGCTTGCCGAGGTACGCGACGCGATCGGAGCAAGCAGAGGCCAAAGCGCGAAAATCAAGGAAATCGTCTCCCAGTTGGTCGCGAAAGGCGCGCTGGTGCGCGAGCGTCATCGATACCGGCTCAGCGCGGCCGCGCGCTTCGCACCGGACCCCACCGCAAACGACGGGCACCACCGCGCCGCCGCTTCAGCGCAGGGTCAGGTGGGCTTCTTCTCCGCACATCCCAACGGCTTCGGATTTGTCGACCTGCACGGAGAGCGGGAAGGCTTGTTCATTCCCCCCAGGCACATCGCGGGCGCCCTCGACGGAGATCGCGTTCGCGTGGCCACGCTCCCTGCGCGGGCGCAGCAAAGGCCCGCGAGCCGCGTGACGGAAGTCGTGCAGCGGCGGCGCTCGCGCGTGCGGGGCCGCCTGCAGCGGGAGTGCGGGCAGAATTGGGTGGTTCCCCTCAACGAGAAGCTGCCCATGGTTTTCCTGGTTCAAACGGACGGGCAGGAGCCGCCGCCGAACGGCACACTCGTGGAGGTGGAGATCACGGCCTATCCGGAACGCCACGATGAGGCCCCGGAAGGGCGCATCGCGCAGGTGTTCGCCGACAGCGCGGATTCGCCGGCGCAGGTCGTGCTGCATATCCTGGCGGACCTGGGCCTCTCAGCGGACTTTTCGCCCGCCAGCGAAGCGGAGCTTGCCGGCATCGAGCGCGGGCCGCCCCCGCACGGGGCCGGCCGCCGGGATCTGCGGGCATTGCCCTTCGTCACCATCGACGGCAAGGACGCCCGAGACTTCGACGACGCGGTCTGCCTGCAGGTGCTACCGGGCGGAAAGCGGCGCCTGCTGGTGGCCATCGCGGACGTGGCGGCCTTCTTGCCCAGCGGAAGCGCGCTGGATGCGGATGCATATGACAAGGGAACCTCCGTCTACGTCCCCGACCGCGTGCTGCCGATGCTGCCGAAGCTCCTCTCCAACGATCTGTGCAGCCTGCAGCCCGGCCAGCCCCGGCTGACGCTCACCTGCGAGATGGAACTGGGCCCGCGGACGCAACGGCTGCGCTACCAAATCTACGAGAGCCTCATCGAAAGCAAGGCGCGGCTGAACTACGCGCAGGTGCAGCGCTACTTCGAAGCGGGCGATGCGGGAGGAATCCCAGACGAGATCGCCGGCATGCTCAACGAGATGCGAAAGCTGGCCGCCGAGCTGCGGGCCATGCGCGACGCACGTGGAGTACTCGATTTCGCTTTTCCCGAGTACCGATTCGAGCTGAATCGGCAGGGCTTTCCCCGCAAGATGCTGGAAGTGTATCCCAGCGAAGCCACACGGCTCATCGAGCAGTTCATGCTGGAAGCGAACGAAACCGTCGCCGGCCATTGCGAGGCCCACGGGATTCCCATCCTCTACCGCGTCCACGACCCGCCGCCGCCCGATCAGGTCAAAACGCTGGCGCAGGTGCTTTGGAACTTCGGGATCGCACTGAAAGAGGCGGAATTGCGCAAGCCTGGCGCCATCCAGGCTTTGTTGCGGCGCGGCAAGTCGCATCCCCGGCGCGAGCAGGTGGAGCTGGCCATTCTGCGCGCGATGAGCCGGGCGCAGTATCGCACCCGCGATGAAGGCCATTTCGCGCTGGCCGCCGGCCATTACACCCATTTCACATCGCCCATCCGGCGCTACCCCGATCTGCTCGCGCACCGCGCCCTGAAGGCCTCGCTGCACAGCCCGTCGCGGCCCGCCGCCCTGCCGGATGAAGCCGCAGAACACCTGAGCGCGTGCGAACGAACGGCGGCGGAAGCGGAGGCGCGGGTCGACCGGCTATACAAGGTGCTATACATGGAGCCACGGCTGGGGGAGGAGTTCGCGGCCACGGTGATCGGCGTCAGCGAGCGGGGCGCATGGGTTCGCCTGCGGGACGAGCCTGTCGAGGGCCTGCTTGCCGGCGAGGACCTGCCCGGAAAAAACCTGCGCTTCGACCGTGACCGCAACCGACTGGTAGGCCGCGCCAACAGCGTCGGCATCGGCGACCGCATGACCGTCATGCTGGCGCGGGCGGAGCGCCTCACTCAGCGCCTGGACTTCTCGTTCGTGCGCTGGGGCTGGGAGGAGGACACAGTCGCTCGCGCGCGCTGAGCCCGGGGGTTCGCCCAGGCGCCCGGACGTCTCCACTGCGGCCGTGCAATGGGGGGTAATGCTGTTTCCGGATGACGCCAATCTTCTTTCGCGACGGCGGCGATGTGCGCCTGATGGCCGGCCACGCCAACTTCGTGAACACCAGCCGCAAGATTCACCTCGGCTCCGATGCCGTTTGTGCACTCCTGGATTGGGAGCACCCGCGTGCCGACAGACCGTCAGTTCCCAGTTGATTGCGGGGCGCGCCGTGGCCTTCCCTTCGACAAGCTCAGGGCAGGCGAGGCGGACGCCCCAGCTGTCCTCGCTCAGGCATGCGGCACAAAGGTATCGTGAAAGCCCGACCTCGTATCATCCGCTCTGCACCTGCTGCAAAAACGTCTCGATCTGCTGCTCATCCACGCCAGCCAGCAGCGTGCGGGGCGAATCGGGCCGCAGTACCTCTTCCTCCTTCCAGGCGGCAACGAAGCTGCCCTCGCGCTCCACGTACATCAGCGCCTTGAACCCGTCGTAGTGAAAGTAGGACAGGCAGTACACCCGGTACGAGCCTATATCGGTGCAATGGCAGGTGGCCGGCGGCTCGCGCAGGCGCGCCAGGGCGGCCAAGTCCTCGGAGAATATCTCGGCCATTGTGCCGGGAATGGGTTCCGCGGCAGGCAGAATGACGGGGTGATTGAAGCGGCTGTCCGCGGCGAAGCTCTGCTCCTCGGAGAACAATCCGATGCGCTTTTCCAGGCTGATGAGACGAGCCTGCAGAGGCCGGCCCACCGGAAATGCGGTAAACGCGCCGCGCCCGCCCGCCGCGGGCGCGCCCTTGCCTCGGCTGCTGCGCGATCTGGCCATGGTCTGCCTCGCAGTTACGGGGTATGGGCGTTCACGATTCGCCAAGAAACCTTGCCGGTGGCCGGATCGAGCGCCTTCAGCGCCAGGCCGACCCGGCGCTCTGCATTGAGGCTATTCCAGATCGCCGCCATCAGGTCGTCCAGCGGGCCGGCAAGGGGCAGCGGATAGGGCTCGCCGCGAAAGGACGGCAGCGGATTTCCCTCGCCCTCGTAGGTGGTCAGGCACCAGCCCCAGCCGGGCGGCAAGGCCTCGATCTCGAAGAATAACCGCACGCTGCGCCGCGCATCCCCCGGGTCGGCCTTGATCAGTGCCAGCCACGCGTCTCCTTCCCGTACGCGGATGCCGCCGGCGATGCGAGGCGTGTAATGGGGCGCATCCGGCTCGTGGCCGCGGCCGCGCAGCGCCGTGCGGAAGTCCTGCCCGCCGCGCAGCGCCTCCATGATCGTGTCCGTGTGGTCTCCGTTGGTCACGACGTGATGCCCCTCGTGGGCATCCATGGCGGTATAGATGACCAACTCGGGATTTTCCAGTGTGGCGGGGTGCAGGGGTTCGGTGCGCAGGCATCCCTCATCGACCACCAGCACACGGTTTCGGCTGTTGGCGCTACGCCCCATGATCCAGTACACTTGCAGCAGACAGCCGCCGTCCGACGAGCGGCCCAGCACGATCCCGCGGCCCGGGTAGGGGTTTGCCTCCAGCCGCCGCAGATTCTCCGCGGCCAATTCCGCAAGGGAAGCCATCGCCATCGACCTCCACTCCTCAGGAGAGATCGAACAGGGGGGGTGCGATATCGTCGGGGAGGGGTTGGCCGAGCAGAACGTAGTTGGTGGCCGCCAGGTTAGCCAACGTGAGGGGATGCTCCGGATCGCACGGCCGCAGGTGGTACTCCCCGGTGTAGGTCGGGTCGAACAGAAAAACAGGCACGGGATTGAGGGAGTGGCGGGTGTTGATTTCGCGCTTGCCGGTGCTCGGGTTAGCGGAGATCATTTGCTCCGCATTGCCGTGGTCCGCCGTCACAAGCGCCACGCCCCCCTCCAGTGCCAGCGCGTCGAAGATCACCGCCAGCGCCCCGTCCACCGCCTGAACTGCCTGGATGGCGGCGGCCAGATCACCGGTATGGCCGACCATGTCCGCGTTGGCGAAGTTGATCAGCCCGAACTGAAAGCGGCGCGACAGGATGAACGACTTGGCCTTTTCCGCGATCTCCCGCGCCTTCATGGCCGGAGCGGCAGCGAAGGAGTCCACCCGCTCCGAAGCGATCAGCTCATACTGCTCCATGGCGGGATCCAGAGGTTCGCGGTAGCCCCCGTTGAAGAATAACGTGACATGGGCGTACTTTTGCGTTTCGGCCAGACGGAACTGGCTGAGCCCGAGCTCCAGGATGCGCCGCCCAAAGGGCCGCTCCACGCCGCCGGTCGCCGCCAGCGTGAGTGGGGGCAGATCGGTGTCCTCATCATAGGTCATCATGCCTGCGTACAGCACGTCGGGCCGCCCCTCGCGCTCGAAGCCGTCGAATCGTTCGTCCACCATGGCGCGGGAAAACTGGATGGCGCGATCTCCCCGGAAGTTCATAAAGATCACGGAATGATCGTCCCGTATGGGCCCCACCGGCTCCCCGCCACGCACGACAACGAACGGAGGCAGATCCTGGTCGATGATATCGCCGAGTTGCCGGCGAAATTCCTCGATGGCCGCGGAGGCGGAGGGAAAGGGATTCTCGCAGCGCCCGAGAACGTGGGTCTCCCAGCCCCGGCGCACCTTGTCCCAGTTCCGGTCGCGGTCCATGGTGATCGTCTCGCGTCCACCGCCGCTGGCTATGGCGTAGTCCCACCCCGGGTGGGCGCGCGTGATCTCCGCAAGCCGCGCCTCCAGCGGTAGCACGTAGTCCAGGGCGGATTGATAGGGCACATCGCGGCCATCCAGCAGCGCGTGAACGTATAGCGCCCGCACGCCGCGCGTCTGGGCGTATTCAATGAGGCGGTAGAAGTGGTCGGTGTGGCTGTGGACGTTGCCGTCGGACAGCAGGCCAATCAGGTGCAGTGGGGTATCCTTGTGCAGACAGGCGTCGATCAGGCGGTTGAGCACCTCTCCCGAGAAGAAATCACCGCTGTCCATCATGCGCTGAATGCGCGTGGGCCCTTGGGGGATGATCCGTCCGGCGCCCATTGTCATATGCCCCACCTCCGAGCCTCCGATGTCCTTGGGCGAGGGAAGCCCGACGTAATGGCCGTGGGTGAACAGCCGGGTTTGCGCGAAGGCCGCCCTGAGGCCGGCGATGGCCGGCGTGGCGGCGAGATGAATGGCGTCGCCCTCGTCGCCGTCACCGATGCCCCAGCCATCCAATACGATCAGCAGCAGCGGGCTCCGCCCCTTGAACCGCTCCGTCAGCTCGGCCAGTTTCATGAAGCCATCCGCCTGGTTTGGGCATTGCGAACATCGGGTTTCACTGCGCCCCATGGTAGGAGACGGGCCGGCCTTTCGCAAGCCGACGCCCCGCGCGGCGCTTACAGGGGGAAGGATATGTGGATTCGCCGGCGCGACCTGCCGGCATCGGCCTCGTGCTTTGCGACAAAATTCCGCGCAACAGTGGCAATAAATTTCGGTAGGTATTACTTGGAAACCGAAATAGGTTCCACTAACGAAGTCTCGCCGAAAATCCGCGCGCCAGGACGCAAGGGGCGAAAACGTCAAATACGAGCGGCTTTGCGATAGAAAATTGCATTGTCGCTGAAGCGCAACCCGTTTACGGTTCGGAGTAATAAGACACTATGCTGCCCCCGAAGGCCTGGCGCGCGGTACATTCCCCAGCGACTAGCGGTCGCCGTCCAGGCAGGGTGGAACCGTGACACCTATCACTGTCACCCATCGCTGCGCCGGCGCCACGGAGGTGCGGCTCGGCTTTTGGCCGAGAAAATTCTCTGGAGCGCCTTTATCATAATTCATTAATTGGCTTAATATCAATATGTTATAGATATTTTTAAATCAATATTCCGGTGTCGTGACGTGTAAAGGATTATGCCGCCCCTTTCGCCGCTTTCCAGTTTCCGAGAGGGGCAGCCTCCCCACCTTATCGCACAGTTCCCGTCCCCATGGCTGCATCCGAACTGAGACCGCTGCTGAAGCTCGTTCCAACGGAGCGTGTGCGCTTTCACGAGCATCCGGAACGGCGCCGCACGCTGCGCCTGAAGCAACGCATCGAGCAGGACGCCCACCTGCGCAATCCGCCTATCGTGGCGGATATGGCGGACGGGCATTATCTGCTGCTGGACGGAGCGAACCGGGTCAGCGCATTCGCGGAGCTGGGTTACTCCCATATCCCCGTACAGGTGGTGGACTACGGGGATCCGGTCGTGCAACTGAAAGGCTGGCACCACCTGCTGCTGGAGGCGCGAGCCCTCGGGCTCCGTCAGCACTACGAGCGGCTGGCGGGAGTGAGGGTGCAGCCCGTGCAGCAAAATTCGTTGGGCCAGCTGCTGGAACTGCGGCGAGTGTATGCGGTGCTGGTGGAAGACGAGCAGGCGTGGTGGGGGCTGTATCCCGACCCGCCGCAGGCCGAGATCGAGATCCATCAGCGCATTGCCGTGCTGGAAGCGGTCGTCGCTGCCTATGAGGGCCAGAGCCGCCTGGAGCGCATCAAGCTGGCGGACTACGCCCAGCTACCGCAAGTGGTTCAGGGCGTGCAGCACCAGGCATGCCTGTTCCCCGTGCTGCACAAGGAGGAGCTGCTGCGCCTGGCCGCCGAGGAGGTGATGATACCCACCGGACTCACGCGCCACATCATCCCCGGACGCGCGCTGGGGATCGACCTGGATCTGGGCTTCCTCTCGGCGGCGGGCAGCGAGGCGGAGAAATTCCAGCACTTCCAGGCGTTCGTGGACAGCCTCAGCATGGAGGGCCGCATCCGCTTCTACGAGGAGTCGGTGTTCATCATGAATGAGTGAAGGGTCTGACTTAGCCTTGTCATATCAGGCGGTTAGACCCACTTTTATTTTGTCCAGATTTGTCTAGC
>JACZVE010000383.1 GCA_022572825.1 SAR324 cluster bacterium | reverse complement strand
TCTTTTATTTTCAGGTGTGTCAATTTCAATAACACTTTGATTGATTTTTCTTATGCGCAGGATCAATGTCATGAGTGGAGTTCGGAATATGAGAGCAATTACAACTGCTGCAATAATCGTTGCAATAGGCCACGTTGCATCTTTCAATAAGCTCATAATATTTATTGTATTTTCCATGGCAGCACCTATGTGTTTTGAAACAAAAATATATCAATTATAGGAAAAATAAACCAAATGCCTCTTTTTCTCAACGGCGAATTGCTCCCCGGCTTCGATCACCGTATCACGGCGAACGGGCAGATCGACCGCAAGGACCTGAGCGGCCAGAACAGTTCCACCGCGGGCGGGCACGCGGGATGGAAGGCGTGGCTGCTCCAGGTGCGCTTGAAGATCAAGATGGAGGACGCGGACGATTTGCTCGCACTGCGGGCGATGTTCCAGGCCGACGGGTTCACAGAGCGCACCACGTCGACGGTGGACGGCTCCCGTTGATTCAACAGCCTCTCACGGCCAAAAGCGGTCCACCCGGTAGGGGCCGGCATCGATGGGGGTGGATCGCCCGGCGAGCATGTCCGCGATGAGCCGGCCCGTCATGGGAGCTCCGGACAGGCCGAAATGGCCGTGGCCGAAGGCGAAGAACACCGAGGGATAGCGGGGCGAGCGGCAGATCACCGGGAGGGAATCCGGCATGGAGGGGCGGCAGCCCATCCAGCGGCTGGCCCCCTCCGCGTTGAGATCGGGAAACATCCGCCGGGCCGCCTGCAACAGCCGATCGGCGCGGGCGTAGTTGGGTGGAGCCTCGATGCCCGCGAACTCGTCGGTGCCGGCCAGTCTCAGCTCGTTCTCCATCGGGGTCAGGGCGAAATGATGGTCCGCGGACATGATCGGCAGGCGCACTTCGACACCGGGATTGGGCAGCGCGATGTGGTAGCCGCGCTCGGTGTCCAGGGGCACGCGGGTGCCCAGCGCCCGCACCAGCTTCCGTGAATAGGCCCCCGCCGCGACCACCACCACGTCCACCGGGTGGCTGCCGGCCTCGGTGGTGATCCGGGCCGGGCCGGAAGCGTTCATCTCGAAGTCCACGACCCGCTCGGTGAGGAGGGTGCCTCCCCTGCGCTCGAAGTCCGCGGCCAGCGCCTGAACCAGCCTGCGCGGATCGGTGACGTGCATCGAATCATGCCTCAGGGTGCCGTAGCGATACGGGAATCCCAGGCCGGGCTGCAGCTCGCGAATCCGCTCCGCAGCGAGGATTTCCACTTCCACCCCGCGGCGTTGCATCAGTTCCCGGCTGGGCCCGGCTGCCGCAAAGGAGCGCTCGGACTCGTACAGCTCCATTCTGCCCGCCCTACGGAATATCTTCTCGGCGCCCGTGCCCTCCGTCAGCTCCTCGTAATCGCTGCAGACGCTGCGGTGTAGCTCGCGCAGGGCGATGGATATGGCTTCCACCCGGCGTTTGGTCGTGGCGAACGCCAGCCGCAGCAACCAGGGGGCGAGGCGGGGCAGATAGCGCCAGCGGATGGCCAGCGGCCCCAGCGGATCCAGCAGCATGCCCGGCACCTGGAATACGATGCCGGGCATCGCGTGCGGGGTGCAGGTTCCGGGAGAAATCTGGCCCGCATTTCCCATCGAGCAGGCTTCGCCGGGCCCCTGGTAATCCATCAGGGTCACCTCGTGCCCGTCCCGTTGCAGGTACAGGGCGCAACACACACCGACGATCCCAGCGCCGATCACGGTCGCATGGCGCTGCGTTTTGTCTTGCGGGTTCATGGGCTCACTCGCTCCAGGGTCTGCAAAGGGTCCACGAGGCCGGCGGCGTGCCGTCCGCGGCGGGCCAATCGCGTCGTGTTGCGGGGCATTGCCTCCAGGCAACTGCCGGCAGGAAGCTTCGCACCCTGCACCTCCTCCAACTGGTTTTCGTAACACTCCATTACGCAGATTGCCTTACGACGGGCGTACGGGGCAATAGTATCGTCGGCCTCCCGTGGGGGATCGCCACCAACCGACGCTGGCTGGCTACAGAACAGCGCGCGGAGAGGGTGGAATCCGCTTCACCATCGCATGGCGTATCCGGCGCATTGAAGCGCGAATAGCGGGTTGAGCCACCCATCCTGGCTACTCCAATAAATGAGACTTGACTATGCCGCGATATTTCAATAATACACGAACTATGGAAAGCCAATCGGTGATAGATGCGCTATCGGCGCTAGCTCAGGACTCACGCCTCGGTATATTTCGGCTGCTGATTACAGCAGGGCGGGATGGTCTGCCGGCGGGAGAAATCGGTAAAAAATTGCGGATCCCTGCCAATTCACTCTCATTTCATTTGACGCGGCTACGGTATGCGGGCTTGGTCAAGGGTCGTAGGTATGGCAGACAGATATTTTACGCGGCAAATTACGCCAATATGCGGAAGCTGATGGATTATCTGACCGAAAACTGTTGTGAAAGCAGTTCCGAAGGATGTTCCTCCGATTGCGGGCAACCTGGATCAGTACAAAATAAACAATTGGCCGGGAGATCTGCGGCAACTTGAAAGAGTCACCACAAGGGAGACCAGATATGAGAGCGATTATTACGATTCTTGCCACTCTTTGTGTGTTTAGTATTGGGTTTGTTGTCCTGGGTGCTCCACCATTTGGCACTAAAGAAGACGTTAAATATTCGGAACGATTATGGAAAGCTTTGACCAATGCTAAGTTAGCGGGAGAGCACGCTATTGCGTCTATACCCTACGCAGCATCCGTTCATAAGAAAGTTCTAATTACCTTGGATAGCACGGTGCGGGTGGGAAACCATACTGGAACGGTGATTATTAAGAAAATGTTTCAGGGAGACGACGTGACGGTTGAAAGTGTCGCTAACAATCCCACCAAGAACCTGAAGTTTGTGGCCGTGATGTTCCAAAGAGAAAAAGGATTTGACACAAAAAATCAAGATTGGTTTTACATTCGTTATGACGCAAAAGGAAAACCGACAAAGAACAAGAAGGGAATGTTGATGGTAGGCCGGTTTCCAAAATGTATTTCCTGTCACCAAGCGGCACCGGGTGGAGATTACATTTATAGTTTTACAAGGTGAAGTTTTCCGCATTCAAGCGTGGTTTTAAGTATTGAAGATAACCAAGATTTAGCTGCCTTAGAATCGACAATGAGGAGTTCAATGGCCTCATCTACGCCGGAGCAAGTAAAGGTGGAGATGGCCTGCTGAACAGTCTAGAAGGCTTGTGATAAAAGCCAAAAACTGCAATTTGGGGGAGCGGTGGCTCCCCCAAACCCCCCTTACAAGGGTCCCTTTCCGAGCTCTCAATTCTTCCCAAGCACTTGATATTAAAGGCTAATATGCTCCGGGTGCAGGGAGCTTGCTTCCTGCCGGGATCGTTAAGGGCAGAGCCCTTAAC
>JACZVE010000382.1 GCA_022572825.1 SAR324 cluster bacterium | reverse complement strand
CCCCCACCTTGGGCCCCACGCTTTCGACCCTCCGCACGACGAGCGAGGGAAAGCGCTCTAACAGTGCCGACTTCACCTTGGCCGCCGGGGACTGACCATTGCGTTCCTCCAGTTTCGCGGCACGCGCCAGGGTGATCAGGTACTCGTTGGCTCCCGCCTCGCCGAAAGCCTGCAAGGCGAACGACCCGATGCCGCCATCGGAGAGGGTCTCGCGGATGGTGCTGATGTCGTAGCGCTCCTGCAATTGCACCTGCACCAGCGTACCGCCGCGGAAGTCGATGCCGTAGTTCAGGCCGCCCTGTAAAAAGTAGACCGCCAGGCCGGCCAGGATCAGCAACGCCGAGCCCGCCAGGCTGTAATAGCGCTTGCCGAGAAAATCGAAGTGGGTTTCTTCCTTGATCAGCCTCATCTACACGCTCACTTCGGCCAGGTGGCGGCGGTTGAGATAGACCAGCTCGAACAGGAAGCGGGTCACGAATATCGCTGTGAACATGCTGGCCAGAATGCCGATGGCCAGCGTGACGGCAAAGCCTTTGATGGGGCCCGTTCCGAAGAACAGCAGCGCCAGAGTGGCGAGCAGCGTGGTGATGTTTGCGTCGAAGATCGTCCAGAATGCCTTTTGGAAGCCCTCGTTCACCGCGGCCCGCACGTTTTTCGCCGATTTCAGCTCCTCCCGGATGCGCTCGAAGATGAGCACGTTGGCGTCGACCGACATGCCCATCGTCAGCACGATCCCGGCAATGCCGGGCAGGGTCAGCGTGGCCTGAAAGCTGGCCAGCACCGCCACAATGATCAGCAGGTTGAACAGCAACGCGAAGCAGGCGAACGCCCCGGCCACGCGGTAGTAGAAGATCATGAACACCATCACCAGCGCGCCGCCGGCCAGCAGCGCGGTGATGCCCTGACGGATGGAGTCCTCGCCCAACGACGCCCCCACCGTGCGCTCCTCGCGAATATGCAGCGGCGCGGGCAGCGCACCCGAACGCAGCACGATGGCCAGGTTGGCGGCCTCGGCCTGGGTGAAACGCCCGGTAATCTGACCCTCTCCGCTGAGTATGGCCTCGTTGATCACCGGGGCGGATTGAACCTTGTCGTCCAGCACGATGGCCAAGCGTCGGCCGCGATTGCGGGCGGTGATTTTGGCGAACCGATCCGTCCCCATCGAATTGAGGGAAAAACGAATCAGCGGCTCGTTGAAATTGCCGAACCCCAAGCTGGCATCGCGCACGGTTTCGCCCGAAAGCACGGGGCGCTTCTCCATCACGTAGGGAATGCGCTGCACGATTTTTTGCGTGGTCTCGTCCCGAACTTCCTCGTACTTCACGGTGTGCCGGCCGGGATTCATGGTAGTGGGGGTGACGTTATCCTCCACCAGATAGAACTCCAGCACGGCCTGGGTACCAATGGCTTTGATGGCGGACTCCCGGTCGCGCAATCCGGGCAACTGCACGATCATTTGCCGCTCGCCTTTGCGCTGGATGGAGGGTTCGCTGACCCCGAGGGAGTCGATGCGATTGCGGATCACCTCGAGGGCCTGGGTGGTGGCATCGCGCTGAATGCGATCGGCCTCCTCGGCCGGCATGGTGATGCGATAGCGCTGGGGATCTTCCTGGTTGAGGTCGAATCCGGCCAGCATGCGGCCGAAGGGGTCGCTGTTCCAATCCAGCAACTCACCCGGGGGCAGGGACACCACAACGCCGCCCTGACGGCGCTCCACGGCGACGTAGTCGATCAGGTTGTCCAGCAGCGCGTCCTCGATTTCCACCGCCAGGCGGTCCAGCACGCGTGTCACGGCCGCCTGGGTGTCCACTTCCAGATCCAGGTACATCCCCCCTTGCAGGTCCAATCCCAGATTGACCTTGTTGCGGATCGCGCTGGGGTCGCCACCCGGAAGGTAGGCCCGCAGCGTGGGCAGGATCAAGCCCACGCAGGCGACCAACACGCCCAGGATGAGGATTCCCTTGATTCTAAATCCCATTTCAGCACTCCGGCTCAATCACGCGGGAGGGGCGGGCATCAATTGGTTCCCGCGCCATCATCGTTTCGCCCCTCTCCTGTCGTAAAGACACCGCGGAGAGGCGCAGCCTGACCACTGAAAGCGGGCGATAATCCTCGCGGACACGGCCGGTCTGGCGCCCTCTTTTAGTGGTCAGGCGGGGTGAGGTTTTAGCGAGACCTGCAAAACCAATCACAAAGCTTCATAGTTCGCATGAACTTCTGAGCGCGGGACTAGTCCTGGCTCGGTCGTTTGCCTTTGCCTTCCTTGGTGCGTTCGGCGATGCGGGAGCGGATGACGCGGATGGAGATCTTCGGCGCGATTTCCAGGGTGACCGATTGATCGGTGACCTTTTGAATCGTGCCGAAAATTCCGCTGTCCGTATAGACCTCATCCCCCTTTTTCAGCTCCGACACCAGGAGCCGGTGGTCCTTGGCTTTTTTCTGCTGCGGCCGGATCACCAGGAACCAGAATATGGCGAATACCAGAATCAGAGGGACGAACCCCCCCAACATGCTTATACCGCCGCCCTCTCCACTGGGAAAGCCCATGGCATAAGCGGTCTCAATCAATGGAAACATTGCGGACTCCTCGCCCCGATCAGCGTGCCTGTGCGGATGCCCCGATCTGCAGCGCGTAAATTGCGATTTAAGCCAGCATGTTTATCATAGTTCCTCTGGCATGCCTAGCGCGCGCTCGCAATAGCGGCAACGGAGCGGCTGGGCAGCGGTGCGGGCGTATTGTGCGCCTGAAAGCCGCTGTGATAACTGGAACTGGTCTCGATCCGGTTGCCGGCAAGCCCCGACCGAGTGCGGGCGGAAGCTGCGGTCGATAAGAACATAATTGGCCAGGACGCATGTTCGGCAGACAATTTTGGACGATACTGAGCCTTTACGGGGTGCTGGTGCTGTCCAGCCTGCCGCTCGTTTTCGAATGGGTGCCGCCGAACCGTTGGTATGGCTTTCGTCTGCCTGGTGCGCGCATTTCTCCGGAGGCGTGGTATGAGATTAATGCCATCGGCGGCCAGAATTTCGCCGCCGCGATGGTGATTTGTGCCGCCCTTAACGTGCTGATCTTCTGGAAGGCACCGGAAGCCGTGCTGCGGATAATCGTTTGGATCAACGCCGGGCTGATTCTGCTCAGCTTCTGGCTGGTAAGCCTGGAGCTGGTGAGGCACCTGCCGTACTAAGGTACTAAAAGGGCTGTGATTTATCCGAAGAAAAGCAAATGCGGGGGAACCAGTCCCCCCGCGCCCCCCGAATACTGAGGTTGAGATATTTCATCATAATTCTTAGTCAGTTGTCCATACAGCACTTTTCCGGGGTGCGTGGGGGCGAAGCCCCAACCTGCTGGAGGCATTAAATCACAACCCTTCTACACGCCGATGCGCAGCTAGATTACCAGCCCC
>JACZVE010000381.1 GCA_022572825.1 SAR324 cluster bacterium | reverse complement strand
GGCCCAGCGTATACACACTGACCAACCCGGGCGTCCCGGCCAGGTTGGATGGAGACGCAACAGCTTTGGCCCGCGCCGTGAGGTCCCCCAATTGGTTTTACGCCAGAAATTACCGAGCTTCGCGGGACTGGTGAACTTCCTATCGGATAATTGCGTTAAGGCGATTCGAAGCAAAGAGAAAAACCCCCATCCCATCCACGGGCGTCAAACCGCACTCGGAACGGCCTGGCATCGCCCGGCCGTGCGTGTCCAACTCGACATTTTCCAGATATATCCGCTTACAGCCGCCCGACGGAACTTTCCACTCTTCCTGGCCTCTACATACCATAAATTTGGGAAGGTAAGCGAATCAGAATTAGTGGCTTTTTCCTCTGCGCTCGCCGTCGCTGGGGTTTGATGTGCGATATTAACGTAATTCGGTGCGATTATGCCTCACGGCGCGGTTACGCTCACGGTAAGGGGTACTGGTATCGGCCGGTTCAAATACGAGCCCCACCACGTAGCCACCTTGCCATGCAACGCGGGGCGGCACGGTGCTCTCTGGCTTCGCCGCCACCGGCAGAGCCCTACATCCGCTCCGGTGGTACGATCCCGATCAGACCCAGGCCCTCTTGCAGCAACCGCCCCGTGGCGGCGAAGAGCGCCAGCCGGGCGCGGGCCAGCGACTCGGACTCCGCGTGCAGCACAGAGCAGGTGGTGTAGGCGCGGCTGAAGGCCTTGCAAAGCTGAAACAGGGCGTTGGCGACCAGATTGGGGCGCAGGGTATCGCCGGCCCGCCGCACGATGCGGTTGAAGTCGTGCAGCGCGCGGATGAGCGCCCGCTCGTTGCCGTGGATGAGGAGGCTAACGTCCGCTTCCGCGTCGGGCTGCATGCCCCTGCCCTGGGAGACCTGGCGCAGCACGCTCTGGATGCGGGTGTAGGCATAGCAGAGGTAGGTGCCCGTGTCGCCCTCGCTGACCAGCCAGTCCTCCATGTTGAACTCGATGCTGCGCCCGGGGTCCTGCTTGACCATGCCGTAGCGGATGGCGGCCACCGCGATGCGCCGGGCGGTTTCCTCGATTTCCTCCTCCTTCCAGTCGCCGCGGTGGGCATCCAGGTAGTTGCGGTCGATGTACGCGTTCATCTCGTCGCGCAGGCGCGAGAAGGGAATGATGTTGCCGACGCGCGAGCTCATCTTGCCCTCGGGCAGGGTGACCAGCCCATAGGCGAGATGATGGGACCGTTTGGCCTGCGCGTAGCCCAGCAACTCGAGCGTCTTGAATATCTGCCTGAAATACAGGGTATGCTCGGCCCCCACCACGTATATCGACTCCTCGATGCCGAAGCGCTCGAACTTGTCCTGGGCCAGGGCGAGATCCTTGGTGGCGTAAAGCGTGGTGCCGTCCGCCTTGAGCACGAGAAAAAACCCCAGGCCGTGAGGCTCCAGGTCGACGCCCAGCGCGCCCTGTGAACGCTGGAACACGCCTTTGGCCAGGCCGGCTTCCACCGCCGCCCGTCCGGGCCGCTCCATATCCGACTCGTAAAACACGTGATCGAAGCGCGCGCCCAGCCAGCGGTAAATCTCGTCGAAGGCGTCCAGCGACCATTGCCGGGTGCGCTGCCAGAGCGCATATGTCTCGCCCTCACCTGCCTCCAAGGCCTGCAGCAGGCGGCTCACCTCGCGCGAGTAGCGCTTTTTCAGCGCATCCGGCGCGTTCTCGATGCGTCGGGTCGCGGCGGTGTAGAGCAGGCCCAGCCATTCGCCCCGGCCGGAGGGATGTTCCCCGGCGGGCGGCTCGGCCTGCTCCCCCAGCTCACTGCGGTGGTTGAGGTAGAACCACAGGCAGCGCGCGATGTGCGTGCCCACGTCGCCGATGTAGTTGGCGGCCACCACCCCGTGCCCGTTGTACTCCAGGATGCGCAGCAGGGCGTCTCCCAGCGCGACGTTGCGCATGTGCCCGACGTGAAACGCTTTATGCGTATTGGGCTGGGAGTACTCCACCATCACCTTCGGCCGGCCCGCCAGGCGGTTCTCCTCAAAGTAGGTTCCGCCCAGGATGGCGGGCAGGGTGCGCCCCGCCATCACATCCATGGCCACCCGGAAGTTCAGGTACGGCCCGGCGGCCTCCACCTCCGTCAACAAGGGCGACTCGTCCAGGCGCGGGCGCAGCGCCGCGGCCAGCTCCCCGGCGATCTCCGGCGGCGGCTTGCGCAGGGCCTTGGCCAGTGTGAAGCAGGGAAAGGCGTAATCCCCCAGCGCCGGGTCGGGCGGCTGCTCGATGCGCTCGGCCAGGGATGCCTGCGGCTCCTCCGCGCCGGCCGTTTGCAGCGCGTCGCTGAGCAGGCTGGAGATGGCGTCAACGAATGGGTCCATCGCACAGGTCAGGTCCGATCGCGGTCATCGCGGAGCAGTAGCGGCCAAACGCCGCTGGGTTCACCAGAATACGCTTGTACCGGAAATGCCGCAGGATGGGAAAGGGCTTCCCTCCAGGCTTCAGGTGCGTTCGGGCAAAGTCCCCGCGCTCCGTCCGCACCGCGCGTTGCCTCCCCGCCGGCCCCCTGATACCGTGCGGAGAATACACGCAGCGATCCGCGCTACAGCCCGGCCCACCCGTCAGGCGCCGGGCGGGCCGGGTTGCCCTCGCCGGCGGAGCGCGTCTTGTCGAACCCAATGGACAAACCGCCTGAGCACGACCGACTGCCCCCTGACCCGGTTGGCGACGACCTGCCGCCGGCGGAAGGGCAGCAGACCCTGGTGGGTATCCTGGAGCGCATCACGTTCCAGAATACGGAAAACGGCTTCGTGATCGGCCGGCTCTACCGGGAGAAGAAGCACAAGACGGTCACCGTCAAAGGGGTGCTGGGCAACGTGCGCGAGGGGGAAACCCTCAAGCTGTGGGGCCGCTGGGAGACGCACCCCACCTACGGCCCCCAGTTCGCCGTTTCCTCCGCGCTGGTGATGGCGCCGGCCACGTTGGAGGGCATGGAGCGCTACCTGGCCGCCACCGTCCACGGCATCGGCGAGAAGCTGGCCCGGCGCATCGTGAAGACATTCGGCCACGAGACGTTCAACGTCATCGACCACACGCCGGAGAAACTGCTGGAGGTGCCCAAGTTTCCCCGCAAGGCGCTGGCGGCCGTCAAGGAGGGCTGGAGCGAGCAGAAGGTCAGGCGTGAGAATCTGGTGTTCCTCCATTCCGTCGGCGTTTCACCTCTGTTCGCCGACCGCATCTACACCCTCTACGGCATCGGGACGGCCGAGGCCATCAAGGACAATCCCTACCGTCTGGCCCTGGAGGTGCAGGGCATCGGCTTTCGCTCCGCGGACCTCATCGCGGGCAAGCTGGGCATCGCCGCCGATTCCCCCCGCCGCGCAGAGGCGGGTGCGCGGCCCGTGATGGACGAGGCCATCGGCGAGGGCCACACCGGCGATCCCC
>JACZVE010000380.1 GCA_022572825.1 SAR324 cluster bacterium | reverse complement strand
CGGGCCCAACGGGGCCGGCAAATCGACGCTGATGAAGACCATCTTCGGTTTGCTCACTCCCACCACGGGAACCGTCATTCTGGACGGAGAGGATATCACCGGGCAGCGTCCGGACCGCCTGGTAAGCAAAGGAATGAGCTATGTGCCCCAGTCGGACAACATCTTTCCCTCCCTGACGATCCACGAAAATCTCGAGATGGGCGCCTTTATTCGCAACGACGACCTCTCCGCAAGCCTCGATGGAGTTTACCAGCGCTTTCCCAACCTGGCCGAACGCAAAAAATTGAAGGCCAAGTTCCTTAGCGGGGGAGAGCGCCAGATGCTGGCGCTGGGCAAGGCTTTGATGCTGGAGCCCAAGGTTCTGTTGCTGGACGAACCCTCGGCGGGCCTGGCACCGCGGCTGGTGGCGGAAATATTCGCCAAGGTGCAGGAGATCGCGCAAAGCGGGGTGGCCATCGTGATCATAGAACAGAACGCCAAGGAGGCCCTGAAGATCGCACACCGTGGGTATGTGATGGTGATGGGAGAAATTCGCCTGGAGGATAGCGGGCCGGCCCTGCTGGAAAAACGCGACATCGCCACCCTGTTCCTCAGGAGCGAGCCGGCGACGTAGCCGGCGGATTGCCGGCCGCCGGAAGCAGGGCGGAGTCCAAGCCCATCGCAGTCCCCGGGGGCACGGCCGATTTTTGCGTGCGTAGCCCCAATCGCGTAGCCCCAATCGCATAGCCGTGAGTGCATGGCATGCTGCAGGAAATCGCCCAGTTGACGGTATTCGGACTGATCTTTGGCAGCATCCTCGCCTTGAGCGGGATCGGCCTGTCGCTGACCTACAACATCCTCAAATTCGCCAACTTCGCTCATGGCGACACCATGACCCTGGGCGCCTTCATGGCGCTGTGGGTGCTCTCCCTGCTGAGGAGCGCGGGAATTCCTCCGCAACCGCTGGGCCCGCTATCCTTCGGCCTGCCCATGATCCTGGCCACGCTGGCGGCCATGGTGATGACCGCGGCATTGGTCGTACTGTTGGACAAGCTGCTCTACCGACACCTGCGCACGAGCGGATCGGCGATTTTGCTGATTTCCTCGTTTGGAGTGGCGTTCGGCATGCGGGCGGTCATTCAGTTCATCTGGAGTCCCCAGCCCCAGTACTACATCCACAAGATTCAGATCGCCCAGGAGATTTTCGGCATCCGCATTAAGCCCGATCAGGTCTTCATACTCCTCCTGTCCGCCGCGCTGGTCATGGCCCTGCACCTCTTCCTCACCCGCACCAAGATGGGCAAGGCCATGCGCGCCGCGTCGGACAACATGGAGCTGGCGCGCGTGACGGGCATCGATACCGACCGCGTCATTTTGTGGACCTGGCTCATCGGCACCGTGCTGGCCGCGGCCGCCGGTGTGTTGGTGGGCATCGAGAACAAGTTCATTACGCCCACGCTGGGCTGGAATCTCCTGATCTACATCTTCGCCGCGGTGATTCTCGGGGGCATCGGCAGTCCCTACGGAGCGCTGCTGGGCGGCCTCGTCATCGGGGTGACCAGCGAGGTTTCCACCCTGGAAGGATTCGTTCCCACCGAATACAAGCCGGTGGTGGCGTTTGTGATCATGATCGCCATGTTGCTCCTCAAGCCCACCGGACTGCTGGGAGGAAGATAACATGGATGTGCTCGTCGGCTATATCAACTATCTGATCTTCTTCTCCATCCAGGCAGGCATCTTCGCGGTGCTTTGCCTGGGACTGAACGTTCAGTGGGGCCATACCGGATTGTTCAACATCGGCATCGCCGGTTTTTACGCCGTCGGTGCCTATACCTCGGCCCTGATTTCCGGTCCCCCGCCGGCGGAACTGGACTGGCGGGTTGTCGGCGGCCTGCAATGGCCCTTCGTCTTCGGGCTGCTGGGGGCGATGGGGGTTTCCGGATTCATCGCCTTTCTCATCAGCATTCCCGTCTTGCGCCTGAAGGAAGACTATCTGGCCATCTCCACCATCGGGATCGCGGAGATCATCCGCTTCGTGCTCCAGAACGAAGGCTGGTTGAGCAATGGAGTGTGGGGCATCAAGCACATTCCTTCGCCGCTCCAGGAACCCATCCGTCAGCGGCTGACCGGCTTTCTGGACAGCCATCCGGATTTTCCCAACTGGCTGAACCGGTTGATTTCCAACGGGTACAACTGGTTTTACCTCTTGCTCGTGGCGGCGGTGCTGGTCGCGCTGTTCCTGATTATCGAGCGGCTCGTCCGATCGCCCTGGGGACGCGTGCTCAAGGCGATCCGCGAAGACGAGGTGGTGGCCGCCTTCGCGGGCAAGGACGTGTTCTGGTGCAAGCTGCAGTCCATGGTGGTGGGCGCGATGATCATGGGCGCCGCCGGTGCGCTTTATGCCCACTTCGCCAAATTTATCAGCGCTCCCACCTTCGAGCCCATGTTCGGCACGTTCCTGATCTGGGTGATGCTGATCGTGGGGGGCAGCGGCAACAACAAGGGCGCGATATTAGGCGCTTTCGTGGTCTGGGGGCTGTGGGCCGGAAGCGATTTTCTCACCGGCTATGTGGAAATGCAGGGGTTCCGCAGCGCCGCGGTGCGCATCTTCCTGGTGGCCGTGCTGCTGGAATTCATGCTGCTGTTCAAGCCACAGGGCATTCTTGGCGAAAAAAAGGTGATCTTCCCCTCCGGCGAAGGGGCAAAGCCCGGATAGGACCGCAGCGCGGCGGCACCGCAAGGTGACAAAGGGCACCCTTCCCGTCCGGTAGGGACGAGAAGGGCGTGGCTCTGTTTGAATAAATGCAAGCGCTGGCTATTCCACCGTCCAGACGGAAGCCACCTTGCCCTTGCGGAACATCCACAGGTCGAAGGCGGCTTCCCGCATGTCTCCGTTGCCGTCGAAGGTGATGGGGCCGCTAATGCCGTTGTAGTTAATCCGTTGTCCCCCTTTTACGCTGGCGAAGGCCTTCTTGAACTCGTTGTAGCCGACCACTGGCCCCTGCGGGCCGGTTACTTTGCGCATGTTGTCCCGGATGGCCTTGCCCTGCTGCTTGGGTGCCATCCTGGTAAAATCCGGGCCCACCGCGGCAATGGCCAGCAGAATGGTCGCCATGGCGTCATAGGCCTCCTTGCGGAACGGCGAGGTAAGATCGACCTTCTTGTTGGTTCGCTTGACGAAAGCGGCGTAATCCTTTTCGAATCGGCGTCCTGCCGGGCTATCCTTGCTGCCCGGAGCGGTGCCCATCGCGCCGTCGATCATCTCGCCGGCGGGGCCCTCGGCCACCGAGGCGGCCTTCATGCCGTCGGCGAAGAGGAAATCGCCCTTGTAACCCTGCTCGACCGCCGCGACAAGCTGCTTGTTGCCGTCGGCCGGGTAGGAAATCACGTTGACCGCGTCAGGATTGCCCCGAATAGCTTTTTGCACCTCACCGCGGTAGGAGGGCTTTTCCTGCTC
>JACZVE010000039.1 GCA_022572825.1 SAR324 cluster bacterium | reverse complement strand
CGCATGAAGAATGTTACTCACCATATAGACCCCATTTTGTTCAGAAATTATATAATATCCGGGCTTGAATGCAGGAGACGCGTAGACCTGACAGCCACTGTCTTATTAACCACATCCATGAATATTTCCCCATAATTTGTCTGGGCTGAATTGATAAACGTATGACAGTTGATTAGGGTCCCAATAACTTTCTTATATAATTCCAGGATAATTCTGTGCATTTCGGGACCGGGCAGGCAGGAATGGGCCGCATGAGTCAATCGCGGCGGCAATTGGTCTTGTGCAGGAAGGGAGTAATTGGCCAGATCGGGCATTTCGTGCCAATTTGATACGAACTGGTGCGCTCAAATGACGAGGGTTAAGACCGTGTGCGACCCTGAGAAGGCTTCTCGCCCGCATCCCATCAGGCCAAGGAAATATTGGGACTACCTGCTGGTGGACCTGGACGGCACCCTGCTGGACAGCCGGGGCACCGTGTCGCCGCGCACTCGCGGGGCGCTGATCCGGGCGGTGGCGGCGGGGATGCAACTGGTGGTGGCGACGGGGCGCACCTACCGCTCCCTGCTGAGAGTGACCGAGGGGCTCGATCTGCCGCCCTTTCACATGGTCGCCAACGGGGGGGCCGTGGGCCTGTCGCCGCGGGGAGCCGAGGTGCGCTACACCAATTTTCTGGCGCCCGAGCTTTGGCCGCGGGTGGTGGAGACACTCCATGGCGAAGGTCTGTCCACCCTGGTGTTTTCCCACCGCCATCCCGAGCCACCGCTGTACTACGTCAGCCGGGGCGAGGGGGACCCGCACTTCGAGGCCTATCTGGGCCGTAACCCCCTGTACATGCGGGTGCGCCCGCGGCTGGGGCAGGCGAGTATTTCCAACGTGGTGGAGGTGGCGGCGCTGGGACGCGAGAACGGTTTCGACGCCGCCTCCACGCGGGTGCAGCGGCGCCTGGCCGGCATCACCCGCAACCACTCCATGGTGCTCTACATCGACGGCGCCTACGGCAAGGTCACTGAGTTCTTCGACCCGGGCACGTCCAAATGGCGCGCCTTCCAGGCGCTCTTTCCCGAGGCGGCGGCCCACCCCGAGCGCGTGATTGCAATCGGCGACGAGGCCAACGACGTGGAGATGATCGGCAGTGCCGGTCTGGGCATCGCCATGGGCAACGCCGTGCCCGCCGTCAAGGCGGTGGCGGACCGCATCACCGGCGACCACGACCAGGAAGGCGTGGCCGATGCGCTGGAGGAGGTTCTTAGAGGCTAGGGTACCGCTGGGCGTTGTCTCGTCTCACGCCCGACCCGCTCTTGCGTGAAAGGGAGCGCGAGGGCCCTCGCTGCGCATTCGGGAATTCCCCACCTCCTCAGCCGCGCGGCGGCCTTTCGCAAAGGCGGGCCCAGGAAAGCCGACCTCCCCTACTGCCGCGGCTGCTGCATCTCCATCTCGTACTGCAGGGGCAGCGGCTTCCATTTACCGAACGGCTCCACGTGGCCCCAGTAGGCCACATAGCCGGTGGCGCCCCAGAAGATGGCCGCGATGAGCAGGCCGATGGCGCCGAAAAGACGGAACGCCGGCACCTGCTGAAATCGCAGCATGGGCAGCGCCAACACGCCGATGACGCCCATCCAGATGAAGCCGGCGCCGGAGAGCGGCGGATTCTCGGTCAGCCCGAGGTTGAGCACCTGAATGCCGATGAGAATCGACGCCACGCCCACGATCGTGGCGTAAATGGCCACCGGCAGCAGGTCCAGGCCGGAGATCAATACCAACGCCAGCCCCAGCAAAAGCACTCCGAAAAACACCGCCATCTCCCCGAAGAGGATGTTAAAACTGCCGGGCAGCGGCCAGGTGAAGATCATGTGCAGCCCCGTGACGAGGGAAAGAAAGCCGGACATCATCAGGCCCGGCGCCCAGCGCCGCTCGCGGGGCGAACCCACGTCCAGGAAGATCCAGGCGGCCAGCAGGGCCAGGCCGGCCACCAGATTGATCAGCATCAGGGTCAGATAGTCGATGAACATCCCGTCTCTCCTCCGTTGGATGGAAGCACTGGTCGGAAGTTGTGGTGTCGTGAATCAGAACTTCACTGAATGAATCTTATGAATTACGCGCGTTGATAGGGTTGCGCTAAAATCCCATATCTGCCCTTCGGCATCGCTTGCCAGCCGCGCGCGGCTCCCTCTCTCCCGCGGGCGAGGGGGCCGGGGGGTGAGGTTCTGGCGCAGCCCAGCGGGCATGCCGGCCCCACCCGCTCCGCCGCGTTGATCCGATGCCGGCACCGGCCGAAGCGCGTACGGCGCCGACGGTGCGCGGTGTCCGCTGCCGGATTGCGCATTCCCGGCAAAGGGGATAAAGGGTAGTCCGTTCATGACCCACCTTCGGGAGATTTACGGCAAAGGCGCAACGATGAAACTGATTCGCGTTGGTGTAGCCGGCCGGGAAAAGCCCGCCGTGCAACTGGACGACGGCACCCGCCTGGACGTTTCCTATCACATCTCGGACTTCACGCCCGAGTTCTTCGCCGCCGGCGGCCTCTCGCGGCTCCGCGAGGTGGTCGACGCACGGGCGCACTGCCCGCCAGTGGCGGATTCCCCGCGGCTGGGGCCGCCGGTGGCGCGGCCCCACAAGTTCATCGCCATCGGGCTCAATTACCGGCGCCACGCGGCGGAGGTGGGCGCGGAGATTCCCAAGGAGCCCGAAATCTTCACCAAGCATACCTCGTGCATCTGCGGCCCGGACGACGACATCATCGTCCCCAAGGACAGCACGCGGCTGGATTACGAGGTGGAACTGGCATTCGTGATGAAGGATCGCGTGGCCAATCTGCCGTCGCGGGACGAGGCCCTCGAGCACGTGGCGGGCTATCTGATCTGCAACGACGTGAGCGAGCGGGATTTTCAGTTCCGGGGCAGCCAGTGGGTGCGGGGGAAAAGCCACGACCACTTCGGCCCGCTGGGCCCCTGGCTGGTCACGCCGGACGAGGTGGGCGACCCGCACCAGCTCGACCTGAGCCTCAAGGTCAACGGCAAGGTGCGCCAGAGCAGCAACACCAGCGACTTTATCTTCAACGTGCCCCACATGGTCTGGTACGCCAGCCAGTTCTTCACCCTGGAGGCGGGGGACGTGATCACCACCGGCACGCCGGCGGGGGTGGCGGTCGGCATGAAGGATCCCGGCGCGTATCTCAAGGCGGGCGACACGGTCGAGCTGACCATCGCCAGGCTGGGCACCCAGACCCAGCAGGTGCGGCCGCGGGCGTGAGGGCTTCCACCGCCATATCGCCGGCCCGCCGGCGTGGGATAGTGGAGCGATGCGGCCAGTCCGGCCGGCTACGTTGCAGGGCTGCGATCATTCCCTTGCGCGGGCGGGGAATGTCAGTCCGACAGGCCCTCGTCACGCACGCGCTGCCACAGGTGGATCAGGATCGCCAGATCCTGGGCGGCGTGGCCCACCGACTTGAACACGGTGCGTCCTTCACCGCGCCGCGGCGGCGGGCCCGGCCCCAGCAGGTCGAAGAGGTCGCCGGCCAGTCGGGACGCCGTCCAGCCC
This sequence comes from SAR324 cluster bacterium, assembly GCA_022572825.1. Lineage (GTDB taxonomy): Bacteria > SAR324 > SAR324 > SAR324 > JACQKK01 > JACZVE01. Next base: position 9,396 of record JACZVE010000039.1, on the reverse strand, counting down.
CGTCCCATCGCGGCGCGCAGGTCTCCGGATTCCTCCAGGGCGTTGCGGGTGTCCACCCACACGCGGCCTTCCAGAAACGCCTCCGCGGGAAGCTCGTTCATCTCGTGCGTGGCGGAACCGATGCCCACCAGGTGACAGCGGGTTGCGAGCCGGTGCCACTGGAACAGCGGTTCCGGCGCCGGGGTCGTGGTGATGACGCAGTCCGCCTGCTCCAGCAGCGCGTTCGGCGTCGTGCCGTGGCGCAGCCGCGCACGCAGGACGGGATCCACTGCCGCTTGCAGCCGCTGAAAGCTGCCTGCGGAGCGGGTGATGGCCCAGACGGTTTCCAGTTCGGGGTAGGCGGAGGCGAACGCGGTGACGTGGGCGGCCGCCTGCACCCCGGCACCATACACCACCAGTCTGCGGCAGCCGGGCAGCAGCTTCAGGCTGGCCGCGGTCGACACGGCCGAGGTGCGCAGCGCGGTCATCGCCTTGCCGTCACCCCAGAACAGCAGTCGTCCCGTTTCCGCATCGTATAAAAAGATCTCCGCCTCCACCGAAGGGAAGCGCCGCGGCATCAGGTGCACCAGCTTCAGGCCGATATATTCGCGGGAGGCGGCCGGCATGTAAAGGCCGATCGTGTCGCGCCCGGGCGCGCGCAGATGAATGCGCGACGGCACGGTGACCGCCTCGCGGCCATGGGACGCGAAGAAGCTCTGCACGGCCCGCAGCGCCTCGGCAGGTGACAGCAGCGAGAGCAGGCGCCTGCCGTCGAGATGATAGGCGGGTTGGTCCATGAACGGTCGGCGCGGGGCCGCGGGCACTGCAACGCTCGCCGCGCCCGGGGGAGGAGCTACGCTTGCGGGTCGTCGCGGGCGTCGTTGTGCGGGAAGAGCGGATGCGCCCGGAACTCGAGCGGATGGGGCTCGGTGGCCCCGGATTGCAGGTACTCGACGACGCTCGCCGCGTTTTCCTCGGTCACGCTGTGAAACCACTTGCCCTGCGGGTAGGACACGGCGATCGGACCGCCTTTGCACATGCGCAGGCAGTTCACCTTGGTGCGGTAGAGCTTCGAATGACGCAAATCGGGATTGAGTGCCTTAACGGTACGCTTGACCACCTGCCAGGCTGCCATGCCCTCTTCCGGGGTGCAACAGTCGGGGCCGGTGCATAGGAACAGGTGGGTGTCGAAATTGCCGATGCCGAGGATGTCGGCGATCTGCTCAACGGTCTTGTCCTTGCGATCTTCCTTGGCCATGCGTCCATCACCCGGCTGGGATAGTTGCGGGCTTCCGAGCATCGTGGCGGCGAACGCGGCAGGGGGCCATCAGGCGCCCTTGCGCAGCCAGGCCTCCACCAGCCGGGTCTCGCGCTCCTCGAACTGGGCGCGGTCCAATCTACCCGCGTTGTGGCCGCTGCGCAAATAATGAAGCTTGGCCAGCCACTCGATCTCCTCCGCGCAGTTGCTCCACCCGCCTGCCCTGTTGCGGACGAGCCGCTCGTACTCAGCCTCTTCGATCAGCAGGGGCTCCGCATCGGAAAGAGGCCGCAGATTGATCGGCATCGCTCACTCCCCTTCGAATTCCACCAGGCTGGTCAGAGGGTATCTGGCAAGCTTGGCGCGGCCCTTGAGATCCACCAGTTCCACGACCACCACACAGCCGACGATTTCACAGCCGATCCGCTCCACCAGCTTGCACGCCGCCTGCATGGTGCCGCCGGTTGCCAGCAGATCGTCTACCATCAGCACCCTGTCGCCCTGGTGGAGGGCGTCGGAATGGATTTCCAGGCGGTCCTCGCCGTATTCCAGGGTGTATTCCACGCCCAGGGTCTTCCCCGGCAGCTTGCCCGGCTTGCGGATGGGGACGAAGCCGGTGCCCAGCTCGACGGCCAGCGGCGCGGCGAGTATGAATCCCCGCGACTCGATGCCTGCCACATTATCGATGCTCCGGTTTCGGTAGGGCTCCGCCATGGCCATCACGGTGTCACGCAGGCCCCTTGGATCGAGGAAGAGGGTGGTGAGGTCCCGGAACTGTATGCCCGGCTGCGGGAAATCAGGGATGGTGCGGATCAACGCCTTCAGCTCATCCATACGCAACCGGTGCGTCCTGGAAATTAGCGGGAAAATGGATCCGTGCTTTCCGACCCGCGGAAACCCGGCATTCCGGTTCGGCTAGGAGGCGTGAGGCCTCAGCTCCTCGCTCCCTGCTTCGCCGGCCGGGGGATTATCCTTCAGCATGGTCAGGTACTTGCTGAGCTTGAGCCGGTTCAGTTCCTTCAGCCCCGTGAGTTGCAGGTGGATTTGCGTGTTCCCTTCGTCGCTGGGAAATATCCCCACCACCTGTGCCACGATGTCGTCCTTGATGTGGGCGTCGGGGAGCTGGAAGACGATCATGTCGCCTTCGTGCAACCGCTCGTGCCCCTTATCCACACTGACCAGCGCGCCCCCGATGCTGAGATCCACGATCGTACCCTCAAACATATACTGGGAGTCCAACGCTTTCATGTGCGCGATGGATCGATCGCCGGTGTACTCTTGCCGGATCACGTAAAGACGGATAGGAAGGTGTGTCTCGATGCGCTCCGCATTGCGGAACAGCATGCGGTTGATCGCCTGCGAGTGCTCCAGCACCACTGCCTTCGTAGCGTTGGGAAGCTGCCCGATCAGCGAAGAGGTGAACTCGTACTCCGCGTCATTTTCCCGCGCCACGCGAAAATGAAGCCGTTCCAGCCGGCCCAGGGAGACCGGATTGCCTTTCGCCACCGGGGGCCGGATAATGAACTGGCTCTCATTGATCGCCAGCACCGTGGTGAGAAAGTTCACGTCCCGGCTGGCAAGCCTGATCTTGCAGCGCAGCCGCGTGCCCGGCGCCAGCATGCGCGTGTCGACGAACGGATTGCGGATGTTGCTGAAGCCGTATTCCAGCCGCTGGCGCAGTTGCGAAACCCGATGGAGCGCGGGATGGTCCGCATGCCCTTCCCTGAAGCGCAGCAGAGCCTCCTCGAATTCCGAACGCAATTCCAATATTGGAATGACATCACCGGGGTTTTCGCTGTCCACGATGATTTTGATCAGATCCACCTCCGATTGTCCCAGATTCAGCTCGGACATCATCAGCCGCAGCCTGGCTTCCTCGCGCTGCTGGTTGAGCTCCAGCATTCGCCTGCGGCGGTGGTAATAGAGGGCCACGGCAACGATGAGGCCGATCAGCAACACCGCCACCACGATCGCCGCAAGAGTCTGGTTCGACACGGAAGACGCCTGCGAGCGAAACTTCAACACGCCCAGATCGAGATCGATGGATTGGATGCGCTGTTGGGCCAATAATGGGGCGAACAACAATATTCGATCCATGGTCGCTGCCACGAGCGGGTATTTCCGATGAACGGTATCACCAGCCAGGATTCACATTCTCGCAAGAATATCGCGCAAATAAAAGTCTCATTGAACGTTGCCGTCTATGGCGGCTCGTTTAATCCCGTCCACGAGGGTCACCTGGCCCTGATTCGCGCGCTGTGCGAGGATGCGGAGATCGACAGGGTCATCGTGGTGCCGACCCGCCGCTCGCCCTTCAAACCCGATGGAGCGCTGCTGCCGGACGGCGTGCGCTGGTCGATGCTGCGCCATGCCTTGCAGGGACTGCCCGGCGTCACCCTGAGTGACGCGGAGCTGCGGCGTTCGCCGCCGTCGTACACGTATGAAACCGTTCACCACTTCGCCTCCCTGCTGCCGCGGGCCAGCCTGCTGCTCGCCATGGGCTGGGATGCCTTTGCCGATTTCGCGCAATGGCAAAATGCCGGCGCCATCCTGGAGATGGCGGGCCTGGTGGTGTGCGACCGTGCCGGCAGATCGCCCCCACCCCCCAACGGCTGCCGGAGCTGGGCGGAAAAGCTGCCCTCTCCCTGGAGCGAACGCGCTCAGCCGCAAGGCGAAGGGCGGCTGGTAACGCCTCAGGGCCGCCTGCTCGTGCGCCATCTCCAGCTTGCGCTGCCGGCCATCTCAGCCCGCGGCATCCTGCGTGCCCAATCGCTGGACGGCGTGCCTGCCGGCGCACGGGAAGTGCTCGCCGAATACTGGCAACAGGCCCACCAGGCTTGAGTGTCAATGGCTGGCCTGCGCGTCATCTGGGTGGGAAAAACGCAGCACCGATTCGTCTCGGACGCAATCACGTACTACCGTACGCGCATCGCGCCCCTGCAGTCGCTGGAGCTGGTGGAAGTGCGCGCAGGCGATCACTCCGGGCGGGATGCCCCTCGGGTGCTCAGGCGCGAATGCGAGGCGATCCTGCATCGCGTTGACCGGGGCGACACGGTCGTGTTGCTCGACGAGGCCGGCCCGGCGCGCTCGACGCGGGAACTGGCGCGGTGGCTGGAAAAACTACAAGCGGGAAGCCGCCCCGCGATCACCTTCGTTATCGGCGGAGCCTATGGCGTCGACGACGCCGTGCGGCGCCGGGCCGACCACGTAGTTTCCCTCTCGCGGCTGACCTTTCCCCATCAACTGGTGCGCGTGATATTGCTCGAGCAACTGTACCGGGTGCTGAACCTGCTCGCCGGACACAAGTACCACCACGACTGAGCCCTTGCCTCCCCGCGAAGCGCCGAGAGCGTTGGCGATACCGCGCGCATCGCATCCGCGACCCGGATGCGCCTATGGCCGCTCCGCGCTCAAATGCGGGATGAAAGGGCGGCCCCGAGGATATCGACGTGCCTGACAGCGCAGTAATCGTGGCAGGAGCGCCCGGCGGCCGCGGAATCGCCGGGACGCGCGTGAATTCCTGGCGGGCTACGCCTGCCGCGTGAGGGAAATGGTTTTACCCCGTACCGCGACGTTCAGCCTGTCGCCGGGCTTCAATCCTGCGCGAAGCAGCGGTTCCTGAGGAATGTTCACGCCGAAAGCGTTACCCTTGCCTCTCCGTTTCACTTCAACCGCTTCCACGCGCTTGAGTTCCTTCTTGCCGCGGCGGTTTGGCTTGAACGGCGGCACGGCCTGCCCCGTTAACTGAGAGGCTTTCACCAAGCGGTTGTTCAAAGTAAATGTGGTTTTGAATCCCAGTGTTTTTGCGATCTGCTTTTGATTATTCCCTTCCGCGGCAAGCTTTGCGACTTGCTTAAGCAGTTGTATCCCTGACTCTTTGCTGTCTCTCGCCATAGTTTCCATGTAACACAACCTTGCTTAAAGTCCCAATTGAGACATTGTTGTACGTGGTAAATATAGGGGCGAACAGTTACGGAATCGACATAATGGCGCCGAATCATGTTGCAACGTAGCAATCAATTATTGATTATGCAATCACTTAATGCAATTAAAATTCATGCAACCGGGCGGGCATTAAGCATCGCTGCGTGGATGGCCGGCGGCCGCCCGCAAGTCGCGACGCGCCTATTCACGAGGCGGTCGCCGCGGCTCGATGGGGGATGGCTGCTGGCGGCGATATGTCCCCGTTCCGGGCACGTTGCGAAGACAGCCCCACCATAAAGGTGATACAGACCGCGGATATTCGATGGCTGAGCGAGTAAGGATTATCTTCCATTCAGCCGTTCGATACAATTATCGCTATGAATCGCATTCGTCTACATCTTTGCCTCCATGACCATCCGCCGAGTCCCGCCGCGGGCCTTTAGGGGCGATGCGGAAATCCTGCCTTGCCTATTTCCTGCTTAGAACGCGTAGAGCGATCGTGCAATTTGGAGGTAGGTAGTGGCAGCCCCGCAATCCAATTTCAACCTGGCACAAAATGTGCGGCCTATGTGCCCGGCCAACGCCAGCCCCGTCTGGTGCTCACTGTGAAAAAGCAGGGGAAGCCAGTTCATTACCGCTTGGTTTTTCACGACTCCCGGACAGCGCTGTGAGACTCCCATCCGAACCATTCCGCAGTGTTAGGTAAATTGTGATCATGATTACAAATTTCGCGGGTCGGCGCCCTGGCGATAGTAGCGCTAAAAATTGAGCACGCCGAAGAGAATAAACTGTGGATCTTCGAACTCCGGATCGTTAATGGGAACGGCCACATCGACGCGAATCGGAAATTCCACCAATCGCAAAAGATTTATCGACACTTCCACCCCGACTCCCACATCCTGGCGTTGCGGGCGGTCGCGGTGCGTCTCGTCGTTGTTCCAACCGCGTCCTACGTCGGCGAACAGGAACGCCGTAATCCGGCGAATCTGGGCCGCGCTGCCGTATGTCCCGCGACTGAATACGATACCGTAATCCAGCTTTCCCGCGGCGATTTCCTCGTTGGCCAGCTCCAATATGCGGGGATAGCCCCGCAGCAGCGCCGGGCCTCCAAGCTCGTGGCGCTTTTGCAGCGGAGGCGAGCCCTCCACTCCTCCACGTGTCAGGGCGAGTGTGATCTGGTGGGAAGAGCCCAGGGTAACGGTTTGGGCAAAGTCGATGCGATGTGAGGTGAAATCGAAATCGCTGTTATAGCTCCGCCTGGAGTTGATGAACTCCAATTCCACACTGTTGCCGTAGAATCGGCCCGGCTTCTTGGTCAGGATAAAGTTAAAGGCTACGTTATTGGCCGGGCCTTCGGGCTGGGCTATGCTCTGTCCGTTCCGGTCAGTGAATCCAGCCGCTCCCACGGTTTCATAGCGAAATTCTATTGCCGGAGAGATTCGGACGTCGTCGGTGTTCAGCAGATCATATTGAAAGCCCAGGCCCTGCAGCGTGGTGCCGCGCAGCTTTTGCAAGGTGAGCTGAAGGTTCAATTTGGGGATAAGAAATTGCCGCCATCTCCAGGAGGCTTGATAGTTGGTAAGGCCGGTGCGCTCGCCATAGATGGGAACCAGCAGCAGAGTGTTGTTTTCGTTGAGGTAAAGTTGCACGCCCAGTCCAAGGTAGTTCCCGTCGATGGAATTGCCGCCCGCGACACCCCGCAAGGCGACAAGCACTTCGCGCTGCTTTGGCCAGTCGAAAATCGGTCTGACGCGGTAAAGGGTTTCCGTGTAATTATTCTTGCGGTCCAGCTCCAGCCAGTACTCCTCCGGATCGATCACGATTTCCGCCGCGGGCTCTGGAAGATGGAATGTGAGCACCGATTGCGCCGCCTCATTCACCCACCGCACGGCATGAGTCGCCCCGCTCTCGGCAACGACGCGCACGTCGACGGGCAGGGGAGACAGGGCCGAGCGCCGCACCTGTACGCGCACCGTATACCCGCCCGGCACCGGCTCCTGCTCCCAGTCCTCGATGGCGAAATCCACCTGCGGCGCACCGTGAAACCAATGCCGGAAAAACCCCTCCACGTCGCGGTCGGTATGTTCGGACAGCGCTCGGGAGAACGTGCGCTCGTCTACCTCGCGATACCGGTAGCGGTAGTAGAGGGTATTGATGGCCAGGCTGAAAGCGTGGTCGCCGACGAGGTAATGCAGGGAGCGGATGACCAGCGGCGCTTTGTTGTGCGCAACCAGCATGGCCGTGCGCTGGAGCGGATGTCCGGTCAGCGAGATCATGAGCGGAGCATCCTTGTCGTTGCGCATCAGATCCCGCACCGGCACCTCGAAAAAGTGCTCCCGGTATCTGGGGCGCAACCAATCCATGATGGTGTGGATGCCCGCATCCTTGCCGTACAGGGAGTGAAAGAAGTCCAGCGCCATGTATCCCGCCAGCCCGAGATGCAGCCACGATTGCCGGTCCCGATTGGACCAGACAACCTCCCCAAACCATATCTGCGCGAGCGCCCGCGCTAGCTGGGCCAGGAAGACCCGATCCATCAGGGGGCTGTTGCGGTAATACACTTTGGGGATGAGCACCATGCTGCCCATCGTGCGCATGTCTCCGGGCGGCAGGTCTACTTCAATCATCGTGATCTGTGTGTCCGGGGGGGCAAGCCGGTACTTTCGCCGCATGAACGCCAGGAATTTACTGGCCGCGTCCAGTTGGACTCCGCCCAGCCGCCCGTTGCCCGGGCTGAAGAACGCGTATAGCGATAGGTCGTAATCGTGAACGGCCTGTACCTCCTGCAGCTCCAGGAAAACCAACGGGAGGCTGCGCATGGGGTCGGCGGCGAGCGGGAGCTGAAAGGGCCGATCCGGTGCCACGACGGCATGCCGGCGGCCAAGGAACAGTCGCCCCTGGCGATCCACGGAGACACCTGCCTGGTAGCGTCCTGCCCGCGGCGAAAAAATATCCCGCACCCATTGTCCGTCGTTGTGGTCGGCCAGCACCGGGTGCCACTGTTCCAGCAGATACCCGCGCTGGCTCCAACCTTCCCAAAATCGGTTTGGCAGCCGGGTCCGGAAGCGTATGACGATCTGTAGCCCGCCCTGCGCGGCGGACGTATCCACGCGCATGAGGCCGTCCCGCGTGGCAAATCCTTGTGGAATGAGCGGATTTTCCGCAAGTGCGAAAGGAAGCGCGCGACCGCCCGCGTCCTCCACGGCTTGAATGTCGATGCCCCCCTCGCTGAATCCCGCCGGCCACACCGGGTCGAAGCGCCGGGTTTCGGTGAAGTTGGTGGCGAAGGGCAGGGAGTCGGTGTTGCGGCGCCGGCCGCGGGTGTCGGGCTCGCGGAAGCGATTGGGCGGCAGGTGAAACCACAGCGCTTGGCCCAGGCGGGTATCCGCTGCGTCCAGCTCCAGCTTCATGACCCCGGCGATTGTATGGGCCCGGGTATCCAGGTGCACCGAGAAGCGATAGATCGGCGCACCCTGCGCATGCGCGGCACGCAATGGGCCCGCCGCACTCACCGCGGTCGGCAAGAGCAGCATCGCCAGCAGGCGGAGGCCGACGCCCCCCGTGCATGCGAACCGCCCCGTTGCTTCGAGGAGGGGATGCACGCAATGGAGCCGAAGGAAGGCCGGGAGCCGCGCCGGATTGCACACGAATACCGGCCTCACATGCGGAACACCCCAAACGGTTGGCGGGCGAAAGGCCGGTTCAACGAGGCGGCGATGCCCAGGGCGAGTGCCTGGCGGGATTCCTGTGGCGCCAGGATGCCGTCGTCCCACAGGCGCGCGGTGCTGTAATACGGCGATCCCTCGCGCTCGTAGCTGTCCAGAATCGGCTGCTTGAAGGCGGCGACCTCTTGCTCGGTCATGGCGGATTTGCCCTGTGCGGACAGGTTGTCCTGCCGCACGGTGGCCAGCACACTGGCCGCCTGCTCACCGCCCATCACCGAGATGCGCGCGTTGGGCCACATCCACAGAAAGCGGGGGGAATAGGCGCGGCCGCACATGCCGTAGTTCCCCGCGCCGTATGAGCCACCGATGATCAACGTGAAGCGCGGCACGCCGCAGGTGGACACCGCGGTGACGAGCTTAGCGCCGTCCTTGGCGATGCCGCGCGTCTCGTATTCCCGGCCGACCATAAATCCCGTGATGTTCTGCAGGAACAGCAGCGGAATCGCCCGCTGGGCGGCCAACTGGATGAAGTGCGTTCCTTTGAGGGCGCTTTCGCTGAAGAGAATGCCG
>JACZVE010000379.1 GCA_022572825.1 SAR324 cluster bacterium | reverse complement strand
TGCTGGTGCGCCCGGTAGGAATCGAACCTACGACCTCTGCCTCCGCAGGGCAGCGCTCTATCCGCTGAGCTACGAGCGCACGCTGGCTATACCGTAACCGCTGAGCGCCGTTGGCGCTGTTGAGTTGGTGCCGAAGGGGAGACTCGAACTCCCACGGGGTTTCCCCCACCACCCCCTCAAGATGGCGTGTCTACCAGTTCCACCACGTCGGCGGGGAGGAGTGTGCAAGATATACCGGGATGCCCCCATTGTTCAAGGGATTGAGGGCTGGTGAAGGCGCCGCGGGCGGGAAATCCGGCAGCGCTGGGGGCGCTTCCGGCGCATCGGAGTGCGCCGCGCGTGATGGCGGCGGTGTATTGGTATCAGCCTCGCGAGGCGCGATACTTTTTCTGGTGAACGTGCAACTCCTGCTTCAGCTCGGCTAGGCGTTGGCGATATTCCTCGGCCAGGTCCACCTTGCTTTTCAGACCCTCGTCTTTCGGCCAGCCGCGCCTGCCGCTTGCCGCAAGATCGCAGGTGACCTTTCCGATCTGCGGATAGAGCCGGTTGAGATGGTGCTCGATTTCCAGCATTGCCATGCGCAATTTGACCGATTTGCGGGTCTCCTCCGCTTTTTCCAGCACTTGGTCGGAGGTGGTGTAAAAGACCTCCTTGAGCTGGAGGCGCGTGTCCTCCGTCTTGGAGCGCAGGAAGGAAAACCAGCTCGTTGCATGGCCGAAGAGCTGGTCCGCGTTGCGCTTCAGGTTTTCCGCCCAGGCAGCGGAACGATTCCGGTCGGTGTTCTTATGCTCGGACATTTCCCTGTGGGGAGCATATCGGAACTTGCACGATGAGGAGTGAGGCTGGGCTACTCTGCCACGCGCTGAACGGTCTCCCGCACCAGCGCTGGCATATTGCGGTGGATCTCCTCCGGCACCCGGAAGGCCGTGAGAAATGTCAGCACGGAAAGGTCATCGGGCACCACTTGCATGCGCCCCTCCAACAGTGTCTTTGCCTTGAGAATCTTCAGCGTCTTCACCAGAAAGCTGCGGTCCGTGATGAGCGAGTTGGTGGGATCGAGCTTGAATTGGTTGACGAGCCGGGAGAGGAGGTCCACCAGTCCCCGCTTCACGATTTCGGGCACCTGCACCTCATGCATCAGCTCGTAGGCCTGATCGAAGACTCCGCGATCCAGGATGGCCTCGGGGCGCACTTCCTCGCTGAACTGGCTGTTGGAGTACAAGTCGATCACCTCGCGCACCTGATCCCACTTGTTCTCCTGGATCAAGCCGGCCGAACGGATTTGGATGGTGAAGCGGTCCAGATTGGCCGGGTCGAGCGGCTCGTTGTAGTAATCGTCGGCGGTGGGATTACTGGTGGCGATTGCGGCGAGCAGCGGAATCTTCTCCGTCTGAAACTGCCGCTCGTTGAGCACCCGCAACAGGACGTTCAGCGCTTCCCCCGGTGATCGGGAAATGTCGTCCAGCACGCACAATTCCGCGGTGAGCACGCCCCCTTTGCGGATGGACTGCACGATGATCTCGGTGCCGGAGTCCTTGTTGCTCCGCTCGCGCTCGATGACGACGTCGCCCACCAGCTCGGCCAAGCGCGTGTCGCGGTGAAACTGGTACAGATAGAACTTCAGATTGGAAGCCGCCGAGACGATTTCCGCCAGCATGGTCTTCGCCATTCCGGGCGGGCCTTCGATGTAGATATGCTCGCGCGCCAGCAGCCCCAACAGCAGGCCCGTTTTCACGGTGTCGTGCCCGATCACGTACCGGTCCATCTCACCGCGCAGTTCGGAAAACCGGCGCGCAATGGTCTGCGCAGCAGTGCCCCTGTTCAAAAAATATCTCCTTCCGGCGGCGGGTTGGCGGATGACGTCTGGAGCGCGACGGCTGCCCAAGGCAATATGTCAGAGGCGGGAGGTGCGAGCAAGCATCAATTCTTCCACGATTGGTCCGGCGTCGCCACTGAGCTTTGTGTTGCATGGACGCGATCCGGCGTGACCGCTGAGGCGGAGCGCTCCGGATTGCGGCCTGGCCGTTCGGCGATGAGCAGGCCACCCCGCTCGTCCGGAGTGGCCAGGAACTGGCTGCCGTCCGTTTCCTCGGAGAGAATATCCAGAATTTCCGGGCATTCCGTAGTCCCGATAAACAATGTGTGAATGGAAACGCCCAGCGCTTTGGCGACGCGCCGTTCTTCACGCACCAGCCAGTCGCCCTGGGTAGGCTCGCCATCGGTGAGAAAGAGAATGTGCTTATTGCGGGTGTTCCCGCGCCGCAACTCGTGTAGCGCATCGCGCAGAGGATATTGGTAGTTCGTCACGCCGGAACACGACACGTTGGCGGCCTGCTCGACGATCTTCTCGTAGTCACGGGTGAAAAACCGCCCGTCGTGGGTGTACCTGCGCGAAATGTGATTAAACTCGATGTAGCCGATGCGCATCCGCTTGCGCCGTACCAACTCCACCAGCTTGGTGACCACGGAGGAGGTCCAGCGGGCATAGCGGCCTTCCATGGATTGGCTGACGTCCCGGATGATCACCACCTTGCCGCCGACGTTTTTCTTCTTGCGCCGGAATGCGCGCGGCAGATTGGGGCTGACCGTATCCATCCAGATCGAGGTTTCCGCCGGATCGGCATCCATGAACTCTTCGAAGGTGTTCATCCGCTTGTACTGGCGAGGAGATCCACCGGGATGATTTTCCGAGTCGGCCTGGTTGCGTTCCAGCCGCCCGCGAAGCTTCTCCATCAGGTATTCCAGGTTCTCCACCGACTGCGGCGCATTGCGCTCGAGTTTGGGCGGTCCGTCCTGGGGGCTGTTGGCCTGCTGCATGGATCTGCGTTTCCTGGCCTCCTCGCCCTCGGCCTCCACCGCGTCCAGGATCTGATCGACCAACTCCTCGTCTCCGCCGCCGTCCTGCTCCTGGCTATCCTCGGCTGCCTGCCCCGTCTCCTCCTGACCCTGGGCGCCCTGCATTTCCTCGCCCTGTTCGGGCAACATCTGCTCGGCCTGCTCGGCCTCCTCGATAATCTGGTCGAGAATCTCGTCAAGGTTCTCGTACAACTGTTCGGGCACACGGAAGGTGAGAATGTACTTCAAAACCCGCAAATCACCCAGCTCTGCGCACATCCGGCCTTTCAGCAGGGCAAGCGCCTTGATCATCCGCGGCACCTTGACCAGCATGGTGCGGTCGGTGAGCAGGGAGTTGGACAGGGTGCAATTGTAGCGATTCCGCAAGGCGTCGAGGAACCTTTGGTAGGCATCGATGACGCGAGCGGGCAACTCCACCTGCAGCGACTTCCGTAAGGCTGAGCGCAACAGATCGGCATCGACGGCGGCCTCGTGCGTAAATCCGGGCTGCGCTCCGTCGTAGCGATCCATGATCTGGCGGGCTTCGCCCCAGTTGCCGCCGGTCACTGCCCCCGCGGTCTTCATCTGGAGGGTGAAGCGGTCCAGGTTGGCCGGGTCCAGAGGCTC
>JACZVE010000378.1 GCA_022572825.1 SAR324 cluster bacterium | reverse complement strand
CTGGCGCCGCCGCGGATTTCCCTTCGGCTCCGCTCAGGACAGGCGAGACGCCCACCGCGTGGGCTCCTCAGCCACGCGGCTACGCGAGATATCCGGCACAAGCGGATTCCGGGGGCCGCGTTCCTGAGGAGGTCTTCACAGAAGACCGTCTCGAAGGGCGCGACATTCCGCATCGGTCGAACCCGGCGGAGTTATCATAGCCGGGGTTCGATGCTATGGTATCGCAAGCTCACTGGAGCAAGTGGGGGCAGAGGCACATCGCCGAGCGAGCGCGCACTCCGCCCTTTCCATCCACCCGCGCCGACGCCCGCGGCGTACCCGCCGCACCGCGCGGCAGGAGCGATGTTGTGAAGCACGAGGCCGTGAAGTACGAGGTCATTTCCGCCGACTGCGACATCGATCTAATCTGGCTGCCCCCCGATTTGTTCGTCAGCAATGCCTCGGCGCGCTTCAAGGAGCGGATGCCCCACGTGATCGACGGCCCCAACGGGCCGGAGTGGGTTACCAAGGGCGGGGCAAAGTTCGGGCTCATGAACGGTATGGGCTCGGCCGGGCGGGAATACGTCCCCGGGCAGATTCACCGCTCGGACCGGATGGCTTCCACCGGGCTGTACGAGGACGGCAGGAAGGGCATCCGGCGTCTCACCGATCCTGACCTGCGCCTGGCCGATCAGGATCGCGACGGCGTCCAGGGCGAGGTGCTCTACGGCATTCTGGGCGCCAGCATGCGCATGAACGACGCCGAGGCGGCCGCGGAGATGATCCGCATCTACAACGAGTGGCTGGCCGGGTTCTGCCGCACCCATCCGCACCGCTACGCCGGCCTGGCCTGCATCCCCAACAGCCCCATCGAGGGCGCCGTGGAGGAGATCGAGCGGGTGGCCAGGCGCGGCGGCGTGCGCGGCATCGACGTGGCCAACTCGGTGGACATGCCGCCGCTGTGGGACCCCTATTGGGAGCCGCTATGGGCGGTGGCCAACGAGGTGGGTCTGCCCGCCCATTTTCATACCATCGGCGGCAGGAAGCCGGATACCGGAGCCTACCCCCCGCCGGTGCAACGGGCCGCGTTTGCCGTGTTCATCACCGGCTTCCAGTTCTCCATGGCGGCCCTCCTCATGTCCGTCATCTATGCGGGCGTGCTGGAGCGTTATCCCAAACTGCGGGTGGTGATCGGCGAAAGCGGCATCGGCTGGATACCCTACATCCTGGATCACATGGACCTGGAATGGGAAGAGCAGTTCAAGGACCTGCCCCTGAAGATGAAGCCCAGCGATTACTGGCGCCGTCAGTGCAAGGCGACCTATCAGACGGACCGGATCGGCATCAAACTGCTGGAGGAGATGGGCGCGGACACCATCATGTGGGGCTCCGACTTCCCCCATCCGGACGGTGTGTGGCCCGATTCCCGGCAGTTCATCGAGCGGGAGCTGGGCCACCTGCCGCCGGAAGTGCGCCGCAGGATCGTCTGCGAGAACGCGGCCAAGCTCTACGGGTTTCCGCTGGAATAGCGCGACCGGGGCGTGGCAGTGCTTTGCTGCGTATTGGGGTGCTCGAACGGCAAACGATCAGCCCGCCGTGGTAGCGATAATGGGTGGCATTGATGCCGGGTAGTCTTGCTGCCGGGTGCCGCGACACGAGCGGGTGTGATGCCACATACAATTTGCCAAGCAGAAAGGATGGGACATGGTCGAGCTATTCAAGAGAAATCGTCCGGCGCTGGGCACCTGGTCTCAGATCGGCAGCCCGGAAGTGGTGGACATGATCGGTCTCAGCGGCTTCGAGTTCGCCATCGTCGATATCGAGCATGGCTACTTCGGCCTGGAAACCGCGGAAAATCTGTTCCGGGCCTGCAATGCGGTGGGCATCGCACCTTGGATCCGGGTGCCCGCGGTGGATCGGGTGATCATCGGCAAGGCCCTGGACTGCGGTGCGCAAGCGGTGGTCGTACCGGGCGTGAGTTCACCCGCCGATGCCGAAATCGCCGTCGCCGCCACCCGCTATGCGCCGCGCGGGATCCGCGGCGGCTGTCCGTGCGTGCGATCGGGCGGCCATTATATCCGCGACTGGAAAGGCTATGTCGACCGCACGGAAGCCCAGACGGGCGCGATTCTCCTGGTGGAATCCCGCGCCGGGCTCGATCGCTTCGAGGAGATTGTCAGGGTGCCCGGCATCCTCGCCGTGCTGGTCGGGCCCTTCGACCTGTCTCTGTCCCTGGGCCATGAGGGCGACTACGACCATCCCGAGGTGCAAGAAGCGGTCACCTATATGGTCAGGCACGCGATCGAGCAGGGCATCCCGGTCGTCTACCCGGTGTTTTCCCCGCACCTCGAGCAGGCGCGGGATCAGCTCAATCACTGGTACGAGATGGGCGTGCGCACGTTCGTCGTCGGCACGGACAAGCTTCTCATTGCCGACCAATTTTCGCGCTATTGCACCGGCTTGCGACAGGCCGTCGCGGTGTAGCCGGACCGCGGCTCGCAAAGGGTGCGCCCCTGACCCGCCGGAGGCATTAAGCTACAGGCCTTCTGAATAGTTCCGTAAGCCTTGCAAAAGACCCCAGGGATACGATCAGGCCAAATAGCCCGAAGAATATCGGGCCGGCCAGCCACCAGGGCCATCCCCATGCCGTGATGGCTGCAAACGTCCCGAGTATTTGGCCGATCAGCGGGACGTATGCGGTCAGCACCGAGATAATGAAACTGATGGGGCCGGGAATTCACAGCCATACCTTCAGTGCCATCAGAATGGCGGCTTGTTGCACGACGCAAAGGATGAAATAGAACTACGCAGCCCAGGCCGCCCATCTTGTTCATGAACCTGTTCTCCCTGGGAAAACAAGCCCTCTCCTGGCCGGATATCCCGGCTGAATATCCGCCCGTGAGACTATCGGGATCCAGCATTATAAGACGCGGAAAAAGCGTGTGGGCCGGCAATCTGGCAGTTGCGGGAGCCGCCAGAAGCATCTTCAAGTGGCTACCAAACCCGGCCTGGTGACAGGCAAGCGAGGTGCTTGCCAGCGGCATCCCGCCGGGCGGTGGCGCAAAGGGCTCAGGATAAGTTCTTCGCGCTGTTCAAGCGACGGAGGGAACGATAGGCGGAGCGGGAGGGCGCGGTGGGGCGCTCAGCCGCCCAGATACATCCTGCGGACGTCCTGGTTGTCCAGCAGTTCCTGGCCCGTTCCCTCGAAGCGGTTGCGGCCCAACTCCAGAACGTAGCCCCGGTCGGATATCTCCAGCGCGCGAGCGGCGTTCTGCTCCACCAGCATGATGGTGACCCCCTCCTGCGCCAGGCGCACGATCTTTTCGAACACGTCGTCGGGCAGATCCAGACTCCGGAGCAACGTCATGTGCTTGTTGTCGAACCCATCCCGGCCATGGAGGATACGATCCGCATAATCGATACAGAACTTTCGCGTAAACGCCCGATCGCGCGTCAGGGCTGTGTGCCCCGAACCGGCCGAGATATCACAGGCGAAGTT
>JACZVE010000377.1 GCA_022572825.1 SAR324 cluster bacterium | reverse complement strand
GGCCCCGCCGCGCAACAGCCAGCGGGGCCACACGCAACCTGTTAAAGGCATTCATCGCCCCCATTCGTAATATCGTGTACAGTCGAGCGGTAACAGCAGCATCGATAACCCGGGGGCGGTTGATGCCGGATTGCATTGATTCAGCCCTTACCGGTTTTCCGCCCAGGGCAGCATCCGGGCGCCTCGTACATTCCTCCATGATCGGCCATGGCGAAGACGCACGCCTTTCCCGGCCACGCCCCCAATCCCCTGAGTTGCTTCACCTGTCAGAGCCGCAGCCGTTCGGAATGGTGCGTGCTCTCCGATGAAGACCTGGATTTGCTGGATCAGGCGAAAGTCACCAAGACTTACCGACCGGGCCAGATCATCATAGCCCAGGGCGACCCCTGCCGGGGCATCTACTGCATCGAGTCCGGCACGGTGGCATTGCGCAAAACGGACGCCGAAGGCAATTCGGCGCTGGTGCGGCTGGCCCACGCCGGCCAGACGTTCGGCTACCGCACTTACTTTGGCAGGGGGGAATTCACGTCCAGCGCCGAAGCTCTGGAGCCGTGCACCATCTGCCTTATCGAAACCCCTTCCCTGCGCAGGCTGCTGGACCACAACCCCGCGCTGGGATTCAAATTCCTGGAGCATCTGGCCCACGACCTGGCCAATGCGGAGGAGACCATCCTGCAAAATGTCTCGCTGCCGGTGCGCACCCGGCTGGCGCACCTGCTGCTAACGTTGAAGGACCGCTATGGCAGCGTGGACGATGCGGGCACACTCGTCATTTCCCTGCCCATGCGGCGCCAGGACATCGCCGACTTGCTCGGCACGCGCGCGGAAACGATCGCGCGCACCATACGCACCCTCGAGCAGGACCAGGTGGCCAACTTCTCCGGCCGTCGGGTGATGATCCCCGATCTGGACAATCTGCTGGACGAGATCGACCCGGTCGATCATTGATCCCGCCCCGGTCGCATTGCGTGTTCGCCCTGGATCGCCGCACAATTCTCCCTCCCACTCACTGGATACCTTGATCGCTCGCTACGGTATAAAAAGTTCAGGGCGGCACACGGCCCTCGGGGACGCCCTGATGACCGCGGTGCTGTTTCTCAAGCTGCTTCCGCTTTTGGCCCGGCGGGGCATTGCCACGCTGAGCGATGCGCGCGGGGCCTCCCGCGCAACCCCGCTGGCCAGCATCTCGTTTTAATACCAACCTGAGAATAGCCGCTCCATCCGCCACACCGTTCCGCCATCAATGGTACTTTTTTGCCCTGCCGCAACAAATTTGGGGCAACCCCAATCTACCTTGACCTGGATCAAGTCCGGCAGCGAGCAGTGTGGTTATCATTAAGGTGTGGCAATTGGCCTGCCTTAAGAGACGCCATTCACACCACTCGCTCCAGGCTTAAAGGAGGAATCATGACCGAGAGCAAGACCATTACCCAAAAGGATATCCGCGAGGCATTGCAATATTTAACGGCAAAAGGGGGATTGATCAGGCAATTGCCTGCTGAATTGGCGCCGCGTGACCGTTCGGCGAGTGCCAAATGGGCGATGGTCGTCAACCCCGGGCGAGCTTGATTCATCGGCATCGATGGCGATCCCCGAGCCGTGAGAGATGTGACCAACCTAGCGGGAGGAGAGGAACATGGTTGCCGATCCCCAGTACGAGGCCGATGTGGAACGCGGTCGCCGCAGCGGGAAGCTGGAAGCGATGAAAAGCATCCTGGTGGCATTGGACGGTTCCCCCTCGTCCATGGCTGCACTGGACGAGGCGGTCAAGTGGGCGGCGCGATTGAACGGCGTGTTGCGCGGCATCTTCGTGGAAGACAAGTGGCGGTTCGTTCATTATCCCATGCGGACATCCATTGAGGACGGGATATCCACGCCCTTTCCTCTGCCGACCGATGAGCTGGCAGTGGCAAACGAGAAGGGGAAGGAAGAGGGGGAAGCCATCCGCACGGCATTCCTCGCCGCCGCCGCAGGCAAGGTGGCCAATGCCTCGCTGACCACACCTCGGGGCAACGTCAACGAGATTCTCATCGCCGAAGCCCGCGCAGCGGACCTGGTGGTGATGGGCAAGCGCGGCCGCAACGATCCGCCGGATTCCCAAAAGCCCGGGCCCACCACCGAGGCGCTGATTCATCACGCGTTGCGCCCTGTGCTCGTCGTGCCGGAGCGGGGCCGGACGGAAGGCGGCGTGTTGTTGGCCTATGACGGCAGCATCAGCGTGCAGCGGGCGATTGTGCCGGGCACCTTGCTGGCCAAGGCTGCGGGATACGCCCTCAACGTGCTGACCGTGGACGATGACCAGACGAAGGGCCGCGCCACGCAGGCCATGCTGAAAAAGTACCTGCACGCCCACGAGGTGCGAGCGGTGTTCGAAGTCGCCCGTGGCAAGCCTGCCAAAGAGATCATTCGGGCCGCTCGCGCCTTCCACTGCGGCCTGATCGTGATGGGCGCCTTCGGCCACGGAGCCTTCCGGAAGTTGCTGTTCGGCAGCTCGACCCTGAGGGTGCTCGAAGCCACGCACGGAAATAAGACGCACGCTGCCGAGATACTGGGGATCGAAAGGAAAACGCTGTACCGGAAGCTCGAAAAGATGAAAGATGTTTAATTTTGACACGGTGCGAGTCCATCCGATACGGCGCAAGGCAGGCGGTGTGCAGGATTAGCCCGCTAACTCATTGATTTTCCGCAGGGTGTATTGAGACTTGGAATGGGCATGGACGTGCTTAACCATGGGCGGTTCAAAACAGACGATTGGGAAACCTAAACCACCCTGTTGTGACCGCCAGGAAGTAAAAAGGGTTGCTCGCCCTTGGGAATGCGGACCTGGCAGTCGTAGCAGGGTGTTTTTTTATCCGCAGCGATTTGCTAGAAAACGGCGGAAGCTGGTCAGCAATCTTCCCGAAGAAAGTAAAGAAAAGTGAAGTTGCCCGAACCCCGCCTGAAGTTCCCCCTGAAGTTCCCAATGTCCCGCCACCCAATTTAACCACTCTTCTCTTTTATCATCTTTATCATCCTGGCTGGCATTCGCAGCGGTAGCCTATTAAACTTGATCCCTACACTGTAGTAGAGGTCTTGCCTTAATATGAGCCACCACGAACACGCTCACCACCCAGCACAGGGCCAAGCCGTAAAGGACCCGGTCTGCGGCATGGATGTAAAGCCGGAGTCTGCCGCTGCCCGGTATGAGCACGGGGGCCAGACTTACTATTTCTGTTGCACGCACTGCATGGAGAAGTTCCGCGCCGAGCCTGGGAAATTCCTGGGACAACCGGCGGGGCTCGTTATGCTCGAAGCTCCCGCAGCGACAGGAACAAAGCAGCCTGCGGGCAAAGCAGGCTTGTACACATGCCCCATGGACCCGGAGGTCCAGCAGGAGGGGCCGGGGCCGTGCCCGAAATGCGGCATGGCGCTGGAGCCGATGCTTGGCGCGGCTCCTTTGACGAAGACCGAGTACGTTTGTCCGATGCACCCGGAGGTGG
>JACZVE010000376.1 GCA_022572825.1 SAR324 cluster bacterium | reverse complement strand
GCCGCGGCTTGCTCGAAGGGCACCGTCGTCTCATCCCGGCGGCCCCGGCGGCCCCGGCGGCGGCGCCGGCGTTTGGGCGTCTCCTCGTCGCCGCCCTCTTCGGACGCCTCGGCAACGGCCGCCTCCGGCAAATCCTCGGGCGGGGCCTCGTCCGGCGCGCCGGCTTTGCCGCCGTGCAGCGTTATCGGGTGACCGGCGGGGAGGTTCGGGTTGGCGTCCAATTTGAGCACCACCTCGAACTCGAGCTCGAGATCCCGCAGGGCTTCCCGTTTCTCATTGAGCAGATAGTTTGCGCTGGCGAGGGGCAGTTCGCCGTGAATTTCCGCATACTGACCGCTGGCAGCCAGTTCCCGAATATTGCGCAACACGTTGTTGGCGCTGCTTTTGACCGTTGGAATGTGGCCCGTACCGCCGCAGTTTGGGCACTGGATGCGCAACCCGCGGGAAAGCTCCATGTCGATACGCTGCCGGCTCAGTTCCAGCATGCCGAATTGGGAGATGGTGCCGACCGTGGTGCGGGCCTTGTCCCCTTTCAGGGCATCCTTCATGGCCTTTTCCACCTGTTTGCGGTTTTTGGCCTGCGTCATGTCGATGAAATCCGCCACGATCAGGCCACCCAGATTGCGCAGGCGCAACTGGCGCGCAATTTCCTCGGCTGCCTCCAGATTGGTGCGCAGCGCTGTTTCCTCGATGTCTGTCGCCTGATTGGAGCGCCCCGAATTGACGTCCACGGAAACCAGGGCCTCTGTCGATTCGATGACGAGACTTCCGCCGGACTTGAGCGGCACCCTGCTGGAGTCCAGCGCTTCGATCTGCGCCTCGATCCGGTGAGCGGAGAAGAGGGATTTGTCGCCCACGTAGAGCTTCAACCGTTTTTGATACTTGGGAAGGGTGGATTTGAAGTAACGCAGGGCCTCCTGATAGCCCTCCGCATCGTCCACCCACACTTCCTGCACGTCGGTGGTGAAGTAGTCGCGCAGCACGCGGACGATGGTGCTGGGCTCCTGATGGAGCAGCCCCGGCTTTTTCATCTTGTCGCTCTTGGCCACCGTAGCCTTCCATTCCCTGCGCAGGGCTTCCAGATCCCGCTTGAGCTCGGCAATCGGCCGGTCGATCCCGGCCGTGCGGATGATGATGCCCAGATTGTCGCCACCGCTGAGCGCTTCCATGACTTCCTTCAGACGTTGCCGCGCGTCCTGATCCTCGATTTTGCGGGACACGCCGGAGCGGTCGCTGTCGGGGCTGAGGACAAGGTAGCGCCCGGCCACGCTGATGAAGGTGGTGAGGGCCGCGCCCTTGTTGTTCATGCCCTCCTTGAGCACCTGCACCATTACCTGTTGGCCCTCGCGCAGCAGATGCTGAATTTTAGGCCGGCCCTTTTCTCCGTCGCCGGGTTTGAAGAGATTATAATTCACGTCGCTGATCGAGAGAAATCCATTGCGGGCTTCCCCGTAGTCGACAAATGCGGCCTGAAACGCGGGATTCACCTTCACGATGGTACCCCGGTAGACGTTGCCGACCTTTCGTTCCCTGTCGGTTTGCTGCACGTGCAGTCCGACGAGCACACCGCCTTCAGTCAAGGCGATGCGTGTCTCGTCGTCGTGCAAATTGGCCAGCATGATTTGTTTGCCCATATCTCATTCCTTGGCAGGACGTATTGGTTGAACGTCCGGTTCACAAATTGGAGGCGGCATCAGGTGGGGACGCGCCGATTCCGAAGCGGTCAGCCTGGACAACGGCCCATCCATCGGCGGGCAGGGTGGCGATGCCGGGAATGCGTGGCCGCGAGCGGCACGCTGGCCGCCGCGGTGCCTACCGTGCAATCGTGCCTACCGTGCATTTGCCGGCGCTTCACGCATGGCCGGAGACCGCGACTCGACATTCTATAACCAGAATTCCTTCCCCTGTTCTCCCCGGGAATCTCATTCCCGGCGTCTGCTCCCGCGACGGAGTGCCGCTCAACCGAGCCGAACAGGCCGCCTGACGCCGCTCATCGCCGCCCTCGCCTCCCCGTCCGCGACTGTCCGTCATGATCCCACATGCAAGGGCACTGGCGCCAGCCGGTGCGAAGCACCCTCGGCGCAGCGCGAACGTGCATACTTGCGACGGGTGCATGGATCCGGCTGCCTAACGTGGCACTGCGGCATGCAGGAGACTGGCGCGGCGGGGCGCCGCAACGGGTGGATTGCCTGCGAACGGTTGATTTGTGCCCTTTCCTGTCCCATAGGGTACGTAACGATCCTCCGAAGCTCCCCTTCATCATGCAGGCGCTGTGGTCAAAATGTCAATGGTTTTAATACATTGCGCGCACACGGAATTCCGTACGTCCGGCGAAGGCGCGTCGCATCCGGCGCAATTCCCGGCGAGTGATTCCCTGCCCCTGCGGCGCGGTGATACGATCGGCTAGCCGGGCATTGGCGAGGATTCAGGCCGCTTGCAACGAGGCCCTGCAATGGAAAAGCTGCGACCGGATGCCCCGCATCTGAAAACCGCGATTCGGGACAAATACGAAGCCTTCGCCTCCTGGTACGACTGGCTGGAGGCCCTCCCGGAATGGCTGGGGCTGAAGCGGCTGCGCCGCAGGCTGCTGCAGCGAGCCCATGGCGAGGTGTTGGAGGTCGCCGTCGGCACCGGCAAGAACCTCCCTTATTACCCCATCGATTGCCGGATCACGGCCGTGGATTACAGCCCGGGGATGCTCCGCATCGCCGAGCAGCGGGCCGCGCGGCTGGGCCGCTCCGTGGCGTTCCGCGTCATGGACGCTGAAAAACTGCCGCTGCCGGTTGACCGCTTCGACACGGTGGTTTCCACCCTCTCCACCTGCACCATTCCGGAGCCGGTTGCCGCGCTGCGGGAAATGACGCGCGTGGCAAAACCCACGGGCAGGATCCTCCTGCATCGCGGTGCCCGCGGGTGGGAGCCGCCTCGTCCACAACTTTCGGAATAAACTTCTGGGAAAAGGAGCCAGCGACGAGCGAAGCACTGACCTATCTGGTCTGGATCACGGCCCTGACCGCCCTGATGTGGGTGCCCTACATTCTGGACCGCTTCATGGTGCGCGGCATCATGGATACGGTGGGATACCCCGACAGTCCGCCCCCGGACGCTCCCTGGGCGCAGCGTATGCAGAAGGCCCACGTCAACGCCGTGGAAAACCTGGTGGTCTTCGCGCCGCTGGTGGTGGTGGCGGAGGTGGTGGGCGCGAGCAACGAGCTCACGGCGACCACGGCGCTGGTCTATCTGGGGGCGCGCGTCGTCCATTTCGTCGCCTACACCGCCAAGATTCCCTGGGTGCGCACGCTGTCATTCGTGGTGGGGGTCGTGGGCCAGGTTATGCTGGGGTTGCAGATTCTCATGTAGCGCCGCTCCGTTTCCGCTCCATGCCGGGTGCCTCAAGCGTTGGTGGCCCGCATCCGGCATGGCATGTGGGCGGGCGCGCCGGAAAGCGGCGGTTGCGCTCCCCGGCGAAATTACCGCTTGA
>JACZVE010000375.1 GCA_022572825.1 SAR324 cluster bacterium | reverse complement strand
CGATACGCCGCACCCGTTCGGCATTCAGCCGCTCGACGTCCTCGCAGTAATCGATCGCGAGGTCGGTCTCGCGGTAGTGCTGATCGGCGGCGAGGGCGCTGCCCGGCACCTCATCGAGGATGCGCCGGCGCAATCGCGCGAGCCGCCGGCGGTTTTCCGCCCGCTCGGTCGCCGACTGCATGAAGCGGCGAATCATTTTGCGCCGCGCGCGGTGGTAACGGAAATAGAAGGCCCCGTTTTCGCCGACCACGCCATCCACCGGCCACATGCGGGCGATATGATCGCACCAGCCGGCGGGCCGCCCGGTGATGGGCACCACCGTCAGACCCGCCATGTGCAGCCGCTCCAGCGCACTAAAGGCCACCGCGGGCAGCCGCCCGTGGCAGGTGAGGGTATCGTCGATATCGGTCAGGACATAGCGGATGCGGCGGCGGGCTTCAGGCGGAAAAGCGTGCAGCGGCTGCATGGCGGTATCGCCGAAGGAGTTGCAGACAGGAGGCGACAGGCCCGCCTCGATCGCGCAACGGCACTTGTAAATTCCTTCAATAATTCATGGTGGGGACTGTCAGGCAACCAATTCTTTCTAAGTTACTGATGTTTTCCAACAATACCTCACCCCCCAGCCTCCTCTCCACAAATGGAAAGGGGGAGCTGCGGATGGGAAATATCCGGGTTGTGCCGCCCTGATGCCCCTCTTCGTTTGTGGAGAGGGGCGTGGAGGACCGCGCTCCCGGGAAATAGGCAACGGCGCCTCGCAAGCGGTGCCCGCCGGCAGGCGGTGGGGGTGAGGTTTCAGCGAGACCGTCAAGACCCTTCGCATCGCTTCATATTCTCCGTGAACTTTTGAGTCAGCACACTAGATGATGGCGTGGCGGACCTTGGCCGAGACCCACTCGCTGAGAATCACCGAGCCCAGGATGGCCAAGAAGATCAAGGTTACCTGGTTCCAGGCCAGGGTGTTCAAGGAGGCTTGCAACTCCAGTCCGATTCCGCCGGCGCCGACCAGACCCAGCACGGTGGACTCGCGGATGTTGATGTCCCAGCGGTAGACCGAAATGCCTGCGAAGGCCGGAAGTATCTGCGGCACGATACCGAACAGCAGCACCTGGCGGCGTGCCGCGCCCGTGGCGACGATCGCCTCGACCTGCTGGGCGTTGATCTCCTCGATGGCCTCATAAAGCAGCTTGCCGATGAAGCCCACCGAACGCAAAGCGATGGCGACGATGCCCGCGAATACGCCCGGTCCCACGATCAATACCAGCAGCAGCGCCCAGATGAGCGAATTGATGGAGCGCGAGGAGACGATGATCAGCAGCGCCAGGGGCCGGGCGATCCATAAGGAGGGCGTGGTGTTCCGGGCGGCGAGGAAGGCCACCGGCGTGGCGATGCACACACCGACCAGGGTGCCCAGTGTTGCGATATTGATGGTATCCCACAGGGGCCGCAAGATTCGCCCTATGTAGCTCCATCTGGGTGGCACCATGCGAGAGGCCAGGTCGAGCGCCTGCGTCGGTGCGTCCCAGACGAATTCCCAGATGGTGCTGTCGGAAACGATGCGCCAGCAGTACACGAACACCGCCGTGCCCACCAGCCAGCCCAGCCAGATTCTCAGCTGGGTTGCGCGGTCGCGGCGCTGCCACAGCTTGCGGGCGCGCCCTGACCCAGGAACGGTGCCCGCGATTGTCGGAAACCGGTAGGCACGTGCCGGGATACTCCAAGGGCGGAGACAGGCTCGCGGCGGCTCAGTCCACGCGATACTTTTCCACGAAATCCCAGTTGAGCGCGATACCCAACCCGGGCTTGTCGCCGACGGAAACCCTGCCGCCGTTGCGCTTCACCTGACCCCGGACGTCCAGGGACTCGGCCAGCAGGTGCTCGCGGAACAGGCTGGGGGTAGTGTCGTACTCCAGCATGGGCTCGAACTGGAACAGCCCGCCCGGGATGTCCGGCAAGGCGTGCGCCAGGTGCAGGTTCACGGCGATCAGCACGTCCGAGCCCCACACGTGGGGAACGACCGGCGTGCCGAATGCACTGGCCAGGGCAAGAATCTTGCCGAACTCGCTGACACCGCCCGTCGCGGCCACCTCCGGCTGCAGGATGTCCACGCAGCGCCGGGTGATCAGTTCCCGCATGCCGTAGCGTGTGTACTCCGCCTCGCCACCGGCGATGAGCAGGCCCGGCAACGCCGCCCTGACCTCCCGGTAGCCTTCATAGTCCTCGGGCATCACGGGCTCCT
Source organism: SAR324 cluster bacterium (assembly GCA_022572825.1). Classification (GTDB taxonomy): domain Bacteria; phylum SAR324; class SAR324; order SAR324; family JACQKK01; genus JACZVE01. The sequence goes on along the minus strand of JACZVE010000375.1, from coordinate 1,254 downwards.
CGAACCAATAGAAGCCCAGCTCGCGCAGCCCGAGGCCGATCTGGATCGCCTCGCCCGGCGTATAGGCGTGATTGGCGTCCGCCATCAACCGCACGCCGTCCCCGGCGCCGTTGCGCACCGCCTCGGCCAGGCGCAGGTCCATTGCGCGGCCCATGCCGATCTTCATCTTGGCTGCCCGGAAGCCCATCTCCACGATGCGGGCCGCCTCTTCGTGAAACGCGCCGGGCAGGTCGGCCACGTTGCGGAACATCATCCCATAGCCGTAGGCGAGCACGGAATCGCGGGCCTTGCCGCCCAACAGTTGGTACAGCGGCAGGCCGGTGGCCTGGCCAAGGATGTCCCACAGGGCGATGTCCACGCCGGATAGCGCCTGGATGGGCATGCCCTTCTGCCCGTGGTCGCGCAGCAGGTTGTACACCTCGTGCCAGATGACCCCGATGTCCAGCGGATTGCGGCCGATCAGCAGGGGACGCAGCACCCGTTCCACGATGGCGCGGTTGGCGAAGGCCAGGGTTCCGGCACCGAAGACTTCGCCAATGCCCGTCAGGCCGTCATCGGTTTCCACCTGCAGCAGATGGGCGGTGCGCTTGGAAAAATACATCTGGGAGTAGCCCAGCGGTTCTTCCAGGTCGTGCTGCAGGATGATGCTGCGAACGTCGGTGATCTTCATGCCATCACACTCCAGGTGTGTCGGGTGGGTTGCAGTGCCCTTTCACTCCCGAGGACACTCGCCCTATTGTCGGCGCCCATGAGCCGGGTCACGCCACTGCGATTTTCATCCGACTGCCGCAGTTCGCCACAGCGTCGTCAATCGCAACAGCGAAATCAATGCCGGGGCCGTTGAGTTTCATCCTTATCCATCCGGCTGGTTGATGTTTAGCGTCGAACGCGAATTTTCAGGCGTCCGCGGCCACGGAATCCTGGCGGTCGTGCCCGCGGGCACGTGTTGCCCATCCCTCACTATTGGGCGCGACCCCGTCAGGGGCGCGCCCTACGCCGAAACTGTGGCCGCCGGCTTCCGCTGCGCGTTGCCGCTGGCGGCCTGAAATATTCCATGGGGGTTGCCTCCGCGGCCGGTCCGGGTCAAGGTTCAGGACCGTACTGAAGCGGGCGGAAAGAGCGGTCACACGGGCTTTGCATAATAGGGGAGACGAGGCCGCTCGTCATACGGCAGAGCAGCGCTGAGCAAGGGGGACCGTGTGCGATCGCACGGATTTTCCCGGCTATCCTTGGCAAAAAGGGCAAAATGGGCGG
>JACZVE010000374.1 GCA_022572825.1 SAR324 cluster bacterium | reverse complement strand
GTCCCCGCACCCTGGAAAAGTGCTATATAAACAACTCACTAAGAATTACGATGAAATATTTCAACCTCAGTATTCGGCGGGCGCGGGGGGACTGGTTTCCCCGCATTTGCTTTTCTTCGGATAAATCACAGCGCTTCTAACGGGCATTGGGGAAGAACGCCTGCTGTCCGTCGACGCGAAACGACGCGATGGCCAACTGGCCTTCCTCGCCGGTCAGCCAGTCGATGAAAGCCCGGCCCTCCTCGGCCTTGACGTGGGGGTGTTTGTCGGGATTGACCAGGATCACCCCATAGGGATTGAAGAGCCGGCGATCGCCTTGCACCAGAATCCTCAGATCGCCGCGATTCTTGAAGCTGAGCCAGGTGCCGCGGTCCACCAGCGTATAGGCGCCCATCGCGGCGGCGATGTTGAGCGTTGTGCCCATACCCGCGCCGGTCTCCCGGTACCAGGTGCCCGATGCCTCCCGCACGTCGATGCCGGCCAGTTGCCACAGGCGCTGTTCGGCCCTGTGCGTGCCACTGTCGTCTCCGCGCGAGACGAACGGCGCGCCGGTTGCCGCGATTTGCGCAAAGGCGCCGGGTGCATCCCGCAGCCCGTGGATGGCGGCGGGATCGCCCGCGGGACCGATCAGCACGAAGTCGTTGTACATCACGTCCCTGCGCTCGACGCCGTGGCCTTCGGCGACAAACCGCTCCTCGGCCGACCGGTGGTGCACCAGCACCACGTCGGCGTCCCCGTTGCGCGCGATGCGCAGCGCCTGACCGGTGCCCTTGGCCACCACGCGCACGGCGATGCCCGTTTTGGCGGTGAACCTGGGCAGGATGTGCGCGAACAGTCCCGAATTCTCCGTGGAGGTGGTGGAGGCCAGCACGATGTAGCGCGCCCCGGCTGCCTGGGGGGAGACCCGGGCGGGCAGCGACGCGGCCAGGACGGCAGCCACCAGCACCGACGATCGCAAAACCGTCCACGCCCAGCGGCGCATGAGGCGCACCGCGATCATCCCACGGACAATTCCACAGCTCATTGCAATAGCTCCCCACGCAGAAATGACCGCGCCTCATCGCTGCGCGGCCGCTCGAAGAACTCAGCGGCCGGAGTCTGTTCCAGCAGCCGTCCGCGATGCATGAACAGCACCTCGTCGGCCATCCGGCGGGCCTGCCCCAGGTCATGAGTGGTCATGAGGATCTTGCTGCCCGCCGCATCGACGGCCTCGATAATCGCCTCCACGGCGCGGCAGGCCGCCGGATCCAGGTTGGCGGTAGGCTCGTCCAGGAACAGCACCCGAGGCCGCAAGGCCCAGGCCCGCGCCAGCGCGAGCCGTTGCTGCTCCCCGGCGGAAAGCACACGCGCCTGCCGATGGGCCAGCGCGAGCAGCCCGGTTCGCTCCAGCGCCCTGAGCGCCAGCTTGCGCCGGGCCGGGCGGGCGATCCCCTTCAAGCTCAGCGCGTAGGTGACATTCGCCAGCGCGGTACGGCGCAGCAGCACCGGCCGCTGAAACGCCATCGCCTGAAAGTCCCGCGCGCGGGCAGCGTCCGGCCCCAGCCAGCGCACCTCACCCGCATGGGGACGCAGCAGACCGTGGCAGAGGCGCAGGGTCAGGCTTTTGCCGGCGCCGTTGGGTCCCAGCAGGACGGTGCGCCCGCCCGCCCGCAGATCCAGGGAGAGGCCGTCGACGAGGGCCACGCCCCGCGCCTCGTAGCGGACCCCTCGCACAAGCAGGGGCAGAATGTCGCCGCCCTCGGCGGGTTGAGCCAGCGGCGAGTCAGGACGCAGCGGTTGCGCGTCGCCCGCTGCTCCCCCGGGAAACACTTGCGAGTCGCGTGTTTCTCCCCGGCAACCCGTCCTGAGCCCCGTTGAAGGGGGAGCTTCGCCCCCTGCACCCCGGAAAAGAGCCATAGCATCACCTTGCTAACCGTTGAAGGAGAAAGCCTAACCTCCGTATTCGGGGGTGCGGTGGGAGCCGGAAATGCTTCGACTCCCGCATTTCTTCCCCCGCACTTGCTTTCGTTGAGAAGATCACAGCCCTTCTAGCCATGGCGAAGCCGCGCATAATCGCGGATGCCATAGGCCATGGCGTTGACGCTGACGGACAGTGCGATGAGAATCAGCCCCAAGCCCAGGGCCAGCGCCAGGTCTCCTTTGCTCGTTTCCAGGGCGATGGCCGTGGTCATCACGCGCGTGACGTGGGCGATGTTGCCTCCCACGATGAGCACCGCCCCCACCTCCGCGATGGCCCGTCCGAAGCCGGCCAGCACGGCAGTGAGCAGGCTGTAGCGTGCGTCCCGGAGGAGGGTGAAGACGGCCCGGCCCGGCCCGGCGCCGAGGGAACGTAACTGCTCACCGTACTCCTCCCACAAATCCTCGATCACCTGCTGCGTGAGGGCCGCCACGATGGGTGTGACCAGGACGATCTGGGCGATAATCATCGCGGCGGGAGTGAACAACAGCCCCAGCGGAGCGAGGGGGCCGCTGCGGCTCAGCAGCAGATAGACGGCCAGGCCCACCACCACCGGCGGCAACCCCATCAGCGCGTTGAGCGCGACGACGACGGCCCGCCGGCCTGGAAAGCGATAGAGCGCCAGTGCGCCGCCCAGCGGCAACCCTGCGGCGGCGGCCACCGCCACCGCGGAAACGCTCACGCGCAGCGTCAGCAGAATGATCTCGATCAACGTTGCATCGGCGGCGGCGATCAGCGCCCAGGCCCGGCCGAAAGCGGTGATGCTATCGCTCATGTTGTGAGGCGGACAATTGTTGCCGCGTATTTCGGTGCATGGTTATGATGAATATAAGCGTATTCTACATTTTTTGTCAAAAAGGAAATAATTGACAGTATTATACCGATAAATCTCGCTACGCTTGAAGATCATGCCAAGAGCCAGGAGGCAGGAATATCGAATATCGCGGCGGTCGAGTGCGCTTATCCGCCCGATCGCGGGCGGCGGCGATCGTGTTCATCCCGCGCGGAGGTGGTTAAGGTGGCCTTGTTCATGACGGCACTGGGCTTGGTGGCGGCCACCGTGGCTGCCGTCCCGGTGATCGGGAAGGTGCGAAAGGGGGGGCTTGGGCCGCCGGCGCGCTGGCGAGAGGCCACCGGGCCTCGCCGCCGATCCCAAGCCGATGCGGCATTGCCGGGCGTAAAAAAAGCCCATCCCCCGCTGGAGGGGATGGGCTTTAACCTTGATTGGCCGAACAAACCGGAACGAACCGGCAATTCGATCCTTAGAATCTCGTGGACATCAGAAAGGCGATCGAGGTGATCTCCTCGTCGGCCGCGTCGAGGAGGTCGACCGTGCGCGGCAGGTTATCCTCATCCCCTTCCCCGCACGGGGGAAGGGGGAGAATTGCAAGATCCGCAACGATTTCGAGGGCCGGAGATAGGGTGAGGCAGCGTACGTCTCTGGAGAGGAAACGGTTCACGAATGCCTCGTAACGTTTTGAACGCAGCTCTATATTAAAACCTTAAAAATTAAATTGCGCGCTGAACTGCGCCCTTTTC
>JACZVE010000373.1 GCA_022572825.1 SAR324 cluster bacterium | reverse complement strand
GACGCCACGACCGAACGCTCCTTCCTCGGTGAACGCGTTGCAGGTGCGGTGATCGTTGCGGGCGAGCTCTCCGCGCGCCTGAGCGAGCTGGCGGCCGAGACACTGCTCGCAGCCGTGGATCAGATGGCGGCCGGTAACGCGCACTTTAGGCCCCAGGATGCGGGCGGGGTCACGCTTGCCCCAAAGCTCGCCAAGGAGTTCGGGCGCGTCCACTGGAGCGAGGCGCGGGCGCGGCTGCTGAGGCGCATCCGCGCAGCCACGCCCTGGCCCGGAGCGGACTTGCGCCTGCGCAAGAGCGGGGCGCGCCTACGAATTCTCGAGGCGGCCGGGGTGGACGAGCTGCCCGGCCGCGGTCGGCCCGGCGAGGTGCGGGCCGACGCGGGGCGGCTCTTCGTGGCTGCGCTGGACGGGTGGGTGGAGGTGCTTAGAATGCAGAAGCCGGGTGGACGTCCGTTGAGCGCGGCGGACTACCTGCGCGGGGTGAGCGTCCCGGCGGATGAGGAGGCCGCGGGTCCATGAACAATCTGAAGACGGGGCTGCTGCTGACGCTGCTCACGCTGCTGCTGGTGTTTCTGGGCTCCGCCCTCGGCGGCCAGCAGGGGGCGATCATCGCCTTCGGCTTCGCCGTGATCATGAACGGCTCGGCCTACTGGTTCAGTGACCGGGTCGTGCTGCGCATGTACAAGGCGCAGCAGGTGAGCGAGGCCCAGTCGCCCGAGCTCTACGGGGTCGTCTCTGACCTGGCACAGCGCGCCCGCATTCCCATGCCGAAGGTCTATCTGATCCCGTCGCCTGCGCTCAACGCCTTTGCCACCGGACGTAACCCCGAGCACGCCGCGGTGGCCATCACCGAGGGTCTGCTGGGCACGCTCGACCGCCACGAGCTGGCGGGCGTGATCGCGCACGAGCTCTCTCACGTGAAGCACCGGGATATCCTGATCGGTACGCTCGCCGCGACTATTGCGGGGGCGATTAGCATGCTGGCGAGCATGGCCCAGTGGGGAGCGATGTTCGGCGGCTTCTCACGCGGTGGCAACGGCCGCGGGGGCAACATCTTCGTGGTGCTCATTGTTTCGATCGTGGCGGCGTTCGCCGCGGCGCTGGTGCAGATGGCGATCTCGCGCTCGCGCGAGTACCAGGCCGACGCCGGTGCGGCGCGGCTGCTTGGCGATCCCACGGGCCTTATCTCGGCTTTGCGTAAGCTCGAGCTGGGGGCGCAGCGCGTGCCCCTGGCGGGCAACCCCGCCACCGCGCATCTCTTCATCGTGAATCCGCTGCGCGGAGGCCGCATGAACAAGTTCTTCAGCACCCATCCCCCCATCGAGGAGCGCATCCAGGCGCTCCAGGGGATGATCGGGTTACGACATCCCTAGCCAGTCTCATCCCGCCGACGCCAAGACGGGTGCCCGTGCGGTCGCATGGCACACACTCAACCGCGTCGACCGGGATCGCGCCTTCGCCGATCTCGTGCTGCACGCCGCACTCCGCGACGGGGATCTTCCCCGGCGTGAGCGCGCCTTTGCCACCGAGCTTACGTACGGCACACTGCGCCTGCGCGGGCGTATCGATGCGGTACTGAGCCAGTGTCTGGAGCGAGACCTCAGCCGGGGCCAGTGGGGGATTCGCACACTGGCGGAGCACTGAATTCCTTGACGGGTAGTACCGTCACGAATAACGAGCCAGTGGCCTGGAGGGAGCGGCCCGCTGGATCACAGGCACGACCACCCCCATAGGAAAGGGGAAGCCATGACTACACGGGAACCGGATCCGGCAAAGGTGGAGGCATTCGGCGACAAATTCGTCGATGTTCTCAACCATGGGGCACTCGCCCTGGCGACTTCCATCGGCCATCGCACGGGGCTGTTCGACGCCATGGCGGAACTGCCCCCGTCCACCAGCCAAGCGATCGCGGAGGCCGCCGGCTTGAACGAGCGCTACGTGCGCGAGTGGCTCGGTGCCATGGTCACGGGCGGCTTCGTCGATTATGAGCCGACCGGCAAGCGCTATTACCTGCCGCGGGAGCATGCGGCCTGTCTGACCCGAGCGGCCACCCCCAACAACCTGGCCGTCTTCGCCCAATACATTGCGCTGCTCGGAACCGTTGAGGACAAGATCGTCGAGTGCTTCCGCCACGGCGGTGGCGTGCCCTACGCCGACTTTCCCCGCTTTCCCGAGGTGATGGCCGAAGAAAGCGCCCAGACCGTCGTCGCGGCCCTGATTGACGGCATTCTCCCGCTCGCCCCGGGCCTGGTGAAAGCGCTCGAAAGGGGCATCGACGTGCTCGACGTGGGCTGCGGAGCGGGCCGCGCCCTCAACCTGTTGGCCAGGTCCTACCCCAGCAGCCGCTTCACCGGTTACGACTTCACCGAGGCGGCGATCGCCATGGGGCGGACAGAGGCCGAGAACAACGCCCTGCCCAATGTCCGCTTCGACATAAAGGACGTCACCAGCCTGGGGGAATCCGCCCGCTATGACCTGATCACCGCCTTTGACGCCATTCACGACCAGGCCAACCCCGCCGCCGTGCTGCGGGGGATCGCCACCGCGCTGCGGCCGCAAGGCACGTTCCTCATGCAGGACATCGCGGGGTCGAGCCACCTCGACAAAAACCTCGATCATCCCATTGCGCCCTTGCTGTACACCATCTCCTGCATGCACTGCATGACGGTTTCCCTGGCCCAGAACGGCGAGGGGCTCGGCGCCATGTGGGGCAAGGAGAAGGCCCTGGAAATGCTGCGGGATGCGGGGTTCGGCCAGGTGGAGGTAACCCAGCTTCCCCACGACATTCAGAACAACTACTTCATCGCCACCAAGGGATAGGCTACATTGCCCAGAAGAAAAATCTGGTGCCTATCCCCTTTGCTTAGAAGGGTTGTGAGAAATTGCCTCCGGCGGGTTAAGGGCTCTGCCCTTCGGCGTTTTCGGGTTCCTCGCGCAAGCGCTCGGCCCCACCCCGGCAGGGAGCAAGCTCCCTGCACCCGGAACATATTAGCCTTTAATATCATGTGTTTGGGAAGAATTGAGAGCCCGGCATGGGACCCTTGTAAGGGGGGTTTGGGGGAGCCACAGCGCTTGCGTGTCGCGCGCTGTTTCCCCCAAATTGCAGTTTTTGGCTTTTATCACAGGCCTTCTAGTACTACTTTGTTACTGTATGCTTTTCGTTTCATCTTGCTTGAAGTACAATGCCATCGCAACCTCAAGCTCAAGGAGGAGCGATGGCTATTCAAAAGGCAGGAGCCGAGCCGCTGGCGGAGCTGGCAGATTTCTTGAAGCCGTTCGGCAAACTGGTGCGCTTTCGGCAGAGCAGGGAGGCGTTGGAGCGATATGCGACTGGGCTGCTGTCCGATGTGGGGCGCAAGACAGCCTCGGGGATAGGACGCGCGCTGCCGGGCACCAACGCCCAACGCCTGCAGGAGTTTCTCACCCGCACAGCCTGGAACGCAGGCGAAATGGACCGGCTCCGCATTGGACACATGATAGAGCACGCATCGGTGGGCG
>JACZVE010000372.1:1614-3513 GCA_022572825.1 SAR324 cluster bacterium | reverse complement strand
ATGATCGACTGCTCGAACTCCGCGAAGACGCCGCACATCTGGAACATAGCCGTCCCGGCGGGCGTGGTGTCGATCCCCTGCCGATGCAGGTACAGGTCGATTCCCAGGGCGTGAATTTCATCCAGGAAGGACAACAAGTCTTTCAGGGAGCCTCCGAGGCGGTCAACCGACCATGCGGCCACCCAGTAATGCAAGGACCTTGACGCCATCTGAATACGGGCCCCGAGTGAGGTTTACGATAGGGACAGGTAAATTTCCGGCGCGGTAAGGCTCGGTATGACGGGCTTGGGGCGAACAAAGTTGAGATAAGATTTCCAGATCGCCTCGCCCCAGCCCAGGGTGCGGTAAGGATAGCCGTGCTTCGCACAGAAATCCCGCAGCATCGGGCTCATTGCACGATAGAACGGAAAGGCCACCTCAGGAAAAAGGTGGTGCTCGATCTGATAGTCCAACCCGGAGCAGAGGAGCCTGCCAAACGCCCCGCCATCGAAATTGAGGGAGTTCGAAGTCTGAAGCAAAATGTAATTCCGGTTGCATTCGTCAATTTCCACCGCGCTCGCCTCGGCGGGAAAATGGCCGGGCGCGAAGATGAAAAAAGCGACGTAGCCGCCCAGCGCGGTGCGGATCAGCGTGAAGGCCACCACTGACTCCAGGGGGAGAAAAAAGAGCGGCAGGACGACCCAGCAAAGCCAGTGGCCACCGACGGCAGCGAGGTCCAGCCAATACAACCCCTTGCGCTGAGAGGAACCGGTCAGCATCCTCCGCAGGTATTTCAGCCCATAATACTGAATGTTCCAATAGTTGAACGCGATTGAGGGAAGGACGATCAACCACTGAAATTTAAGGTAAAAGCGGTGCAGGCCGCGTGTACGGTTGAGTTCCTTTTCCGTGAAAGCGAAGAAGGGAAGGAGATTGATATCGTCGTCCTGACCGATCACGTTGGGCCGGGAGTGGTGTACCCGGTTGTGCTTGTGGCGCCAGTAGGTGCCGGACATGCCAATGAAAAACGGATAGCCGAAAAGGGTGAGCGCGTCGTTGACCCACTTCCTATCGCTGGTGGCGTAATGGGCGGAGGAGTGAGTATTGGTGGAAACCCCGGCCGTACCCAGCACCGCGATCACGATTGCCAGCCCCTGGAGCCGGAGGTCCTCGGTCAGCAGGAGCATCGCCAGGCCTGCCAGCGTAACGCCCACATGAAAGGCCAACTGGACGAGGATGCGTCCGGTGGGCTTGACGTCCCACCCGCGGGCTTTCACTTCGGCCCGCAGGCCGGCAAGGTCCCTGATGCTGTCTCGATCCATTCGTCTCCTTTATGTTCCACTTTCTTTGCGTCGAGCCGAAGCCATGGCTTTGCGGGATTTTCAAATTTAATATATGGGGTGTGGGAAGACCAGACTAGGGGATGCGCGGTTAAGACTTTTGTCTCTCCAGGTTTTTTGGGGTTTAGTAAATTCGGTGAAGATTTTCAGCAATTAAACGGCGTCACAATGCATTAATCCGCTTGAACCTTCACTTTGACCCTTTGTACCGCACTCACCCCCGGCCCATCTCCCTCGCTATTTTCCCTATCCCCTTGTCCCTCCTGTCCAATGCCTGCCGGATACCCTCCTCGACCGACTCATCCACCCTCGGCCGTCCTAGCCGCTTCCCATTCGCCCTGGCTCTCGCCAACCCTGCATTGATCCGCTCCCGGATGATGGATCGCTCGAACTCGGCGAAGACCCCGCACATCTGGAACATGGCCTTCCCGGCAGGCGTGGTAGTGTCGATGCCCTGCTGATGCAGGTACAGGTCGATGCCTAGGGTGTGGATTGCATCCAGGAAGGACAACAGGTCTTTCAGGGAGCGTCCGAGCCGGTCTACTGACCATGCCGCCATCAGATCGAACTTCCGACGATT
>JACZVE010000372.1:0-1604 GCA_022572825.1 SAR324 cluster bacterium | reverse complement strand
ACGATTGGCGTCCTTCAGTAGGGTGTGGAAGGCGGGTCGTTTCTCCCGGCCCTTGGCCCCTGCGGACAGCGCCATGAAGGTCAAACACCCCGGAAGTGCGGCTTAGCGGCTGGCGTCTCCGTTGCTCAGAGCGTTGCAAAAGCGATGCAATGCCGGCGCAATCACCACAAGCGCACCGAACAGGGGTTCCGTGCAGGATCTCCCCTTTCATCCCTGCCTTCGCCGGCCTGCCGCACGCCAAACGCGGGCACCTTGCGGCAGACGTGTACGACGCGCCGGTTGCGAAGCCAGTCTGAATTGACTATCAGGTATAGCTATCCAGGCGGCCGACCGCCCGGCGCACCGATGAGCAATATCATGGTCAGCGCACCAATCCCCGCGCCTTTACATTCCACACGACCTCCACCTGGCCATCGCGCACCCCGATGACCTGGTCATGAAGGTTGCTGACCACGCAGCAGTGGTTGGGAATCACCGTGACCGGCTCTCCCACCGCCGGCTTGCGGCCGCAGGCGGCCAGGTCCACGTTGGCGTGCTCTTCCGAGTAGTGATAGATCACCGCCTCGGGGTACTCCAGGATGGTCCCGTACTGGGGATCCTTCCAGAGCAGGCGTTCGGCGCTGAGGGTTTTGGAGCCGCCGTCGAGGATGGCTCGATCCTCGGTGGGGCGGCTTACCACCGTCATCCGCACGCGCATGGCGCACTCCTCCAGGGTGGCGGTGCCCGCCGCGACGGTGTTGCTGTCGTTATAGACATAGGTGCCCGCCCGGTGCTCGTTGATCTGGGGAATCTCGTGCACGCGCCAGGATTGCGGGGTGCCGCCGCCGCTTACGATGTGGGCGGTCAGCCCGGCCCCACTCAGCAGATCCAGCGCTTCGGCCAGAAAGGGTGGCGTGCCCTCCATACTGGTTGGGAAGGTCATCAGCCCCTGGAAGGAAACGCCCGTCGTGCGGTCGATCAGGAGGGCCAGCTCCAGGGCCTGCCGGGGGCTTTGCACGCCGGTGCGGCCCGCGCCGGTGTCGCACTCGACCATCACCGGGATTTCCAGGCCGGCCGCCTGGGCGGCCTCGGCGATGCCTCCCACGACCGCGGCCGAGTCCGCCGCCACGCTGATGCGGGCCTTGCGGGAGAGTTCCATGAGGCGCTTCAGCTTGGCCGTCCCGATCAGGTTGTAGGAGATGAAGATATCCTCGAATCCCGCTTCGGCGAATACCTCGGCCTCTCCCAGCTTCTGGCAGGTGATGCCCCGGGCGCCGGCCGCCCGCTGGAGTTCGGCGATCTCCGGTATCTTGTGCGTTTTGATGTGGGGCCGGAAGCGGATATCGTGCCGGTCGCAATAATCCTGCATTTTGCGGATGTTTGCCTCCATGACCGCCAGGTCGATGGTCACGACGGGCGTTTCCAGATCTTCAATAGAGGTCATGATCGCTGCTCCTCGCGGAATTGGCGGGTGGGCCGTGATTACCTTGGGTGGGCATCTTTACCCCAATATTCGTTTGACATTTCCCAGATTGAGCCGCCAGAAACCCGCAGGCAAGTTGCAATTGCTCAATACGGCGATTCCGGTTTACGAATTCAAGTTGTCTGGCACTTTCGGGGTTGTC
>JACZVE010000038.1 GCA_022572825.1 SAR324 cluster bacterium | reverse complement strand
TTGCCGGCGATCAGCACCGCATCCATCCGGACCGCGGCGGTGATCTCCGCCGGAACGGTGGTGGTGTGCAGGATGCCGTCGCGATGGACGTTCTCGCCGGGGTCGTAGCAGACCACTTCACCCGACAGCCCGCGCGCGCCGATCACCGAGATCTCGCGCACGAACGGCACCAGGCCTTCCAGGATCGCGGGCGCACCGGCGATTTCGTCCCAGGCGGCATCGGCCCGGCAGGCATCGCCGATCCGCACCTGGCCCTTGCCGTCATAGCCGAGCCGCCGGGTCTTCAGGATCAACGGCGCGCCGATCTCCGCCAGCCCCGCCTTGAGATCCTTGAGATTGCCGACCGCGCGCCATGGCGCCACCGCGATCCCCAGCCCCTCGATGAAAGCCTTCTCATCCACCCGGTCCTGGCTGATCTCCAGCGCCCGCGGGGTCGGCCGCACCGGCGCATGGGCCAGCAGCGTCGCGGCCGCCAGCGCCGGCACGTTCTCGAACTCGAAGGTCACCACATCGACGCTGCCGGCAAAGCGTGCCAGCGCCTCGGCGTCGTCATAGGCGGCGGTGGTCACGGCGGCGGCCACGTCGCCCGCGGGAGGGTTCGGCCCGGGCTCGTAGATATGGGTCTTCAGCCCCAGCCGCGCCGCCGCGATCGACAGCATCCGGCCCAGTTGACCGCCGCCCAGAATGCCGATGGTGCCGCCCGGCGCCAGGGCCGCACCCGATGCGTCAATCACGGGCAGGCTCCTCGGCCACCGCCCCGGTCCGCCCGGCCCGCCAGGCGTCCAGCCGGGCCGCCAGTTCCGGGTCCGTGGTGGCGATGATCGCCGCCGCCAGCAGCGCCGCATTCGCCGCACCCGCCTCGCCGATGGCCAGCGTGCCGACCGGCACGCCGGCCGGCATCTGGACGATCGAGAGCAGGCTGTCGAGGCCATTGAGCGCCCGGCTCTGCACCGGCACGCCCAGCACCGGCAGCCGGGTCTTCGACGCCAGCATCCCCGGCAGATGCGCAGCACCCCCGGCTCCGGCGATAATCACCCTGAGCCCTCTGCCCACCGCCGCCTCCGCATAGGTGAACATGCGATCCGGCGTACGATGGGCCGAGATGATCTTGACCTCGTGCGCCACCCCCAGCTCGTCGAGAATCTCGGCGGCGCGCTGCATGGTCGGCCAGTCCGACTGGCTGCCCATGACGATACCAACTAGCGCTTGCGTCATTTCCGACCGGCCTCCCTGCCGCCACATCCGAGAAAGCGCGCACTATAGCGGTGGGCGGCGGCCCCGCAAGCGCCTTCGGAACCTGTGTCGAAAGCTGCGCATACGCCTGGGCGCGCTCCGCCCCCTTTATGTGTTGCCCGTGTCAAAATCCGTATACACGGATTTTCGGCGCCGCCACCCACCCCACCTCCCCGCCCAACCACCGATGGTACCGGGGCATGATCGGTGGTTGGGCGGGGAGGTGGGGTGGGTGGCGGCGCGCCCAAAAGCTGCGAAGCGGCTTTTGGGTCAGGCGCAAACCAAACCCTCAGGCGATAATGTCGGGATAGAGCTTGTCCTTGACCCGGGCGATCTCGTCCTTGAGTTGCAGCTTGCGCTTCTTCAGCCGCTTGAGCTGCAACTGGTCGCCCAGCGGCGTCTTCGACAACGCGGCGATCTCGTCGTCGAGCGTACGATGCTGGCGCCGCAGCTCTACGAGCTCGGCGATCAGGAGCTCATCCTGATTCATGACCTTCATAAACCGTTCAACCTCGGCCCGGGGGACGGGAACCGCGCGATTATACACCAGTGACCCACCCTGTGCAGCGATTTTTGCGGAAAATCGCCGGTCTTGCCGGTCTTGAGATGTTGAACCGGGACGGCGCAGCGCCTAGGTTCCGGCGGCGCAACAGGGGATGGAGAGCCCACGCATGACAGCCAAGCTGGCCCTGCTGGCCCTGGCGCTTTTCGTCGCCTGGATGGTTCTGTTCCGGCCCGGACGCGGCGCGGTGTCCGGCCCGAAACGAAAGCCCCGGCCGCCGCCCCAGGCGCTGGAGCCCTGCCCGCGTTGCGGCGTCTACCGCCTGCCCGCCGGCGCCTGCGACTGTGATCCGCGATCCACATCGGAGGACTGAACGCATACCGTCTTTTGGCAGCCTTATGGCGGAATGCCCTGGCACCCTATATGAGCGGGGCTGAAGGCGGTCGCTTTAAGGGCGCAAGATAACAAACGAAGCAGGTTCCATGGACGCAATCCTCCTGACCCTCGGCCTGGTGATACTGGTCGGCGCCGGTGACGCGCTGGTGCGAGGCGCGGTGGCGCTGAGCCTGCAATTCGGCATCCCGACGATCATCATCAGCGCCACCGTGGTCGCCATCGGCACTTCGGCGCCGGAGCTGCTGATCTCGGTCCAGGCGGCGCTGGAGGGCGCGCCGGGTATCGCGCTCGGCAATGTCGTCGGCTCGAACATCGCCAATGTCCTCCTGGTGCTCGGCATTCCGGCGCTGATCGTGCCAATCGCGGGCTGCGGCCCGGATGCCCACCGCAACCTCTACCTGATGCTCGGCGCCACGGTGCTGTTCAGCGCGATGGTGCTGGGCGGCACGATTTTCTGGTGGGGCGGGCTGGCGCTGGTGTCGGTGGCGGTGATCATGGTCTGGGATTCCGTACGCGTGGCCCGCGCCATCCGCGCCGGGCCGGATTTCGAGGTGCCGGACGAACTCGCCGAACTGGGGGATGTCGATCCCGACATGGCGCGCTGGAAGGTGCTGCTGCTGATCGCCGTCGGCATCGTCGGCCTGCCGATCGGCGCCCAGCTCCTGATCGACGGCGCCCGCGCCATCGCGTTGGATTTCGGCATCTCCGAGGCCGCGATCGGTCTGACCGTGGTGGCGGTCGGCACCTCGCTGCCGGAACTGGCGACCACGGTGATGGCGGCGCTCCGGCGCCACGCCGATGTCGCCATCGGCAATGTCATCGGCTCGAACATCTTCAACATCACCGCGGTCATCGGCGCGGCGGCGCTGGCCGCCCCGCTCGCAGTGCCGGAGGAAATCGCCAGCCGCGATCTCTGGGTGATGATCGGCGCCAGTATAGTGCTAACCGCTTTTGTCCTGATGTGCCGCAGGATCGGCCGGCGGGCGGGCGGCGCCTTTCTGTTGCTCTACGGCATTTATATCTACTACGCCCTTGCGGGCTGAGAGGGAGGCGTCGATGACCGACAAGCCGCGCGCGCTGGTGACCGGAGCAGCCCGGCGGCTGGGCCGCGCGATGGCGCTCGACCTCGCCGCCACCGGCTGGGACGTGGCGATCCACTATCACGGCTCGACCGAACCGGCCGAGGAGACCGCGGCCGCGGCCCGCGCGCTGGGCGCCAACGCCGCGACGCTTCAGGCCGACCTTCTGCTCGAGGACCAGACCGGCAGCCTGATCGCCCGCGCCAGCGACGCGCTCGGCGGCCCGCTGGCGCTCTTGATCAACAACGCCTCGCTGTTCGAGAACGATCTCGTTTCGACGGCAACCCGGCAAAGCTGGGACCGGGCCATCGAACTGAACCTCCGCGCGCCGGTGCGCCTGACCCAGGACTTCGCCGCCCAGGCCCCACAGGCCGAAACCGATGCCAATGGCGAGCCGGTGGCCCGCGCCTGCGTCATCAACATGCTCGACCAGCGGGTCTGGAAGCCGACCCCCTATTTCATGTCCTACTCGCTGGCGAAATCCGCGCTCTACAGCTTCACCCGCACCGCCGCCCAGGCGCTGGGCCCGCATGTCCGCGTCAACGCCATCGGCCCCGGCCCGACCCTGATGGCCGAGCGCGAGTCGCCGCGCCACTTCGCCCGGCAACGCGGCACCTGCGTCCTCGGGCGCGGCTCGGACCCGGAGGACATCGTCGCGGCGATGCAATTCATCCTGACCTGCAAGGCATTTACCGGCCAGATGCTGGCGATCGACGGCGGCCAGCACCTGATTTGGCAGACCCCCGACCTCATGGGAATCGACGGACGAGCCGGTCCGTGAGGGCTTTTTCTCGGCCGGAGACAACCGACTTTTCCACCTTGGATCGCGGTCATCACGAAATTGTTAGGATTCCTTAATCTTTTCAGACATTTGGCACAGTTAATTTTTTTTATCTTTTGAAATCAACGGCTTGCAAATATGCCTATTTTTTAACCAATCCGAAAGACGCCCTTGAGACTCAAGGAAAATCGCTGTTCCGCACCATTTTACCGACAGATTTATCCACAGATTCCGGGGACACCTTTTCGCTTGCATGCTATGGCAAGTCAGAGTAGCGCGCAGGCGAATCCAATGCCTTACCAGGATCCCCCAGACCCGGCCCCTCGAAGTACGGCAGTCCCCACTGCCGGGCCCGGAGTTATCCGCCGTTATCTGGCGGTGCTGAGCGACGGGCCCGGGGTCTACCGGATGCTCGACGCCAAGGGCGCGGCGCTCTATGTCGGCAAAGCCCGGTCCCTGAGGAAGCGCGTCGCCGCCTACGCCAAGCTTTCCGGCCACTCCAACCGCATCCAGCGCATGATCGCCGCCACCGCGGCGATGGAGTTCATCTCGACCCAGACCGAGACCGAGGCGCTGCTGCTGGAGGCCAACCTGATCAAGCGCCTCAAGCCGCGCTACAACGTGCTGTTGCGCGACGACAAGAGCTTCCCCCATATCCTGATCGAGGACGGCCCGTGGCCGCTGATGCGCAAGCACCGGGGTGCGAGGCGCGAGAAGGGGCGCTATTTCGGCCCCTTCGCCTCCGCCGGCGCGGTCAACCGGACGCTGAACCAGATGCAGAAGGCGTTCCTGCTGCGCACCTGCTCGGACACCGTGTTCCAGAACCGCACCCGCCCCTGCCTGCTCTACCAGATCAAACGCTGTTGCGCTCCCTGCGTCGGCAAAGTGACGCCCGATGACTACGCCGCCCTGGTCGAGGATGCGACCCGTTTCCTGGACGGCCGTTCGACCCGGATCCAGGGCGAACTGGCGGAGCGCATGGCCGAGGCCAGCGCCGCCATGGAATTCGAGCGCGCCGTCGTCTATCGCGACCGCATCCGGGCGATGGCTCATGTGCAAAGCCACCAGGGCATCAACCCGCGCATCACGGCCGAGGCCGACGTGGTGGCCCTGCACCGCGAGGGCGCCCAGGCCTGCGTGCAGGTGTTCTTCTTCCGCGCGCACCAGAACTGGGGCAACCGGGCCTATTTCCCCCGCATCTCGGCCGAGGCGGAGGACGGCGAGATCCTGGAGGCGTTCCTCGGCCAGTTCTATACCGAGAGGCCCCCGCCGCGCATGGTTCTGCTCAGCCACCCGATCGAGAACGGCCCGCTGCTGGCCGAGGCGCTGGGCACCGTCGCCGGGCACCGGGTCGTGGTCGCCGTGCCGCAACGGGGCGAAAAGCGCGAGCTGGTCGAACACGCGGCCCAGAACGCCCGCGAGGCGCTGGGACGCAAGCTGGCCGAGAGCGCCAGCCAGGTCAGGCTGCTGGCCGGGCTGGCCGAGGCGTTCGGCCTCGATCAGCCGCCGCGCCGGATCGAGGTCTATGACAACAGCCACATCTCGGGCACCGGGGCTGTCGGCGGCATGATCGTGGTGGGTGCGGAAGGCTTCCTCAAGAACAGTTACCGGAAATTCACCATCAGGCGGGCGGGCGACGGCTCGGCGGGCTTGGCGGCAGGCTTGGCGCTGGCTTTGGCGGCGGATTTCACGCTATCGGACATGGGGTGTCTTCTTCTCCTCCCTCGAATAGGCGGCCAGAAACTGGCGCTTGAACGCGACGAAGCGCCCCTCGGCGATGGCGGTGCGAATATCGGCCATCAGCGTCAGGTAAAAGTGGACGTTGTGCAAGGTGGCCAGCATCTGCCCCAGTATCTCGTCGGCCTGGAACAGGTGGTGCAGATAAGCACGCGTGTAATGGCGGCAGGTGTGGCACGTGCAGTTGGTATCCACCGGAAAGCGGTCACGGCGGTAGTGGCGGCGCGTGATGCGCAGCCGCCCCACCCGTGTGAACAGCAGGCCGGAGCGGGCGTACCGGGTGGGGATGATGCAATCGCTCATATCCACCCCCGCCTCTACCGAGGCCAGGACGTCCTCGGGCAGCCCCACCCCCATCAGGTAGCGTGGCCGGTCGGCGGGCAGAAGGGGTACGGTGACGTCCAGTACTTCCGCCATGGTCTGCAACCCTTCCCCTACGCTCAGGCCGCCGATGGCAATTCCGGGCAACTCCAGCGCGGCGATCTCTTCCGCGCAGGCCCGGCGCAGATCGGCGTAGGTGCCCCCCTGAACGATGCCGAACAGCGCCTGCCC
The DNA here is from genome assembly GCA_022572825.1 of SAR324 cluster bacterium. Taxonomy (GTDB): domain Bacteria; phylum SAR324; class SAR324; order SAR324; family JACQKK01; genus JACZVE01. Next base: position 6,822 of record JACZVE010000038.1, on the reverse strand, counting down.
CTCGCCGCTGTGGGCGGCCCGACAACGCTTCGCCCAGCGCACAGTGCGCTCCATTGCCTCTTTGGCATAGGCGTAGGGCGCCGGATAGGCCACGCACTCGTCGAATGCCATGGCGATGTCCGAGCCCAGCTTCTGCTGTATGGCGATGGAGCCCTCCGGCGTGAGCGTGACCGGCTGCCCGTTCTTCTCGTAGGAGAAGCGCACGCCTTCCTCGGAGATGACACGGTTGGAAAGCGAGAACACCTGAAATCCGCCGCTGTCGGTAATAATCAGGTGCGGCCAGTTCATGAAAGCGTGCAAGCCCCCTTGCGCCGCGACGACATCCTCGCCGGGCTGCAGATGCAGATGGTAGGCGTTGGCCAGCACAATGCGTGCCCCGGACTCGACGGCCTGCTCGGGCAGCAGCGCCTTGATCGTGGCGTGCGTCGCCACTGGCATGAACAGCGGCGTGGGGATTACTTCCGTGGCCGTTTCGATCGCCCCCAGGCGGGCGTTGCTGTCGGGGTCGCACTGAACGACGCGGAAGCGGAAGGTCATCTGTGAAGGCGGAGCAATGGGCTTGCCGTGAGAGGCGTGAGATCAATCCTCCCGCTTCCCCCGCCCCTCCTGTGTGCCCGGTTCCACGACAATGTCGCCTGCAAAGTGCGAGGCGGGCTCGTGAAAGAAGCGCGACACCAGCAGCCCGAAGGCATCCACCTCTTCCACGGGCAACCGCTCCATCGTCTCCTCGCTGAAAGGATAGGCTTCGATGGAACGGCCAGCGGCGAGGGCGAGGCGTTTCCGGTATTCCTCGTAACGCATGCGCTCGCTTTGCAGCAGATGCTCCAGGATGCCCAGCCGTTCGAGATTGATCTCGGCAATCGTGCACTCGGCGCGGAGATCCAGTTCCACCGCGGATTCCTCCACCTGAGTGCCGCACACATTGTGCACACGGCCACCCGTCATGCGCATCTCGGTATATTCTACGATCTTGCAGGTGGGACAATAGAGCCAGATCAGTTGGCCCGCCAGGGGGCCTGCCGTATCCTCGGTCGCTCCCTGGCCTGCCGGCGCCGCTTTTTCCGCCCGGACGCGTTGCCCCCGGCCCCTCTGCCGCCGCCGCTCCTCCAGTGAGATGACCCGCTTATCATTTGCCATGGGTATGTACCTTCCTCAACTCCGGCCTCGGTTCTACTGGGCTACGTATTCTCGCAATTGCGAGACTTGATTCTCGATCGATCTTGCGTAATCTATCACGCGTTCTGCTTCAGAACGGGAGAAATTGTCGCATAGGCGGGATAAGCGGTGCTCGGCTGGGGCTAACATGATGCTGCTAGCTTTCGATTTGCTTTTCGCGCCGCCTTCCGATAATGTCTTTTCCGTTACGATTCAAGGCCTTGCCGGAGGGACATGCGCGATGGAAGGATCCATTGTGCCCGGCAGAAACGCATTCGCGCATCTGGCGAATGGGCCATCCGTCGAGGGAACGCGAGCAGATGGCGAATCTCGTCAAGCTCACTGGCGATCGGGCCGAATTTCCATTTCACTCCCGTCAATATTCGATTACTCCACCGGCCGCCAAATTACAAGATGGGCTGGAAGCCTATCAGGCGCTCAAGCTGGATTTCGCGCTGCAGTCGCTTCCCCTGGCCCGGCGGCGGGAAGTCACCCGCTTTCTCCGCCAATTCGGAGAGCTGCTTTTCCGCACCCTGTTTCCCGATGGCGCGCTTGCGCCGCTGGGCGGCAACGGCCCGCTGCTGCTGGAGCTCGGGCAGGACTGGAGCGCCTATCCCTGGGAACTGCTCCACGACGGCCAGCGCTGGCTGGCGCTGGATCGGGGCGTGCTGCGATATACCTACCAGCCGCTGCCGGGTGCGCCGGAGGTGGACTCGGCGGCGCAGCGGCTGCGCGTTCTTGGCGTATCCGCAATACCGCTGCCGCTTAACCCGGATTCGCGGGTGGGCCGTGAGACGGCCCGGTTCGGCACACGCTTCATCTCCTCTCTCAATCACCTCGCGGACACGGAAGACGGTGGCGCGCCGTTCCTGTACCGCGCGGTGGAGCATGCCAGCCTGTCCTCACTGGAGGCCGCGCTGGCGCGATCGCCACACGTGCTGATTTACTCCGGCTTTGCCAGCGAGGAAGGCTGGTATCTGGAATCGGAGGGCTTGACCGCCCAGGCCGCGGGGTGGGAGTGGCTGCTGCGTCAGTTCCGCGGGGCCGTCGAGCGCGGCCTGCGGCTGATCGTGCTCAACGATTCGCTGGGATTTGCCCAACCCATTACCGCCGTTACGCGCACGCGGGATCTGCTGCGGGCGGGAGTGCCCGCGGTGATCCGCATCGAGGGGCGGCAGGCGCGCTCGAGAGAGCAGGATTACCTGCGCACGCTGCTGCGCCACCTGGCCGGCGGGCACTCCATTGCGGAGAGCCACAACAGGGCGATCCGGCGGCTGTTCGCGCGATTCGAGGAGGGCTGGGACTGGAGCTTCGTGCGGCTATATCCAAAAGCGCTGCCGCCCGGGGGCGACAGTGTCCCGCCGGCAAGGCCGCCGGGCAGCCGCCTTGCCGCACAGCCGGGCAGCGCGTCCAACCCGGTGCTCTCCCTCGAGCACGATGCATCCCCGGCGGCTGTGCAAACCTACGAGATCCCTCCAACGCCGCCCATCTTTTGCGGCCGGCGCCGCTTCTTCGGGCGCCATGCCGAGCTGCGTCAATTGGCGGATGCGCTGAACCGGGAGGAGCCGTCGGGCTCTCCGCTGGTATTTTTGAGCGGCGGGGCGGGCAGCGGCAAGACCATGATCGCCCTGGAGCTGGCCCGGCGCATGCGAGGGCGGTTCAGGCAGGTGCTCTACCTGCACGATCGCGGGCTGCTGCCGGATCCATCCGAGCTGATGCCGGCGGAGGGAGCCGCTTCCAGCGCCGGGCCGCCGGGCCTGCCGCTGTTCGCTGAAGTCACGCGCCATCTGCCGGCGCCCGGCGCCCACAATGGCGCACTCGACGATTGGAAGGAGGCGATTCTGCATTACTGTGGCGACGGCGTGCCGCGTCTGCTGGTGTTGGATCGGCTGGAACACCGGCCGGGTTACGAGGCGCTGTGCGCCGCCCTCAAAGAGCTGCCGCCAGCTTGCCGTGTGCTGATCCTGAGCCGCGGCAAGCCGCCGCTCGTCCCGGGCACCTACATCACGCAGCCGCCCGCATCCGTCGAGGAGCTGGAGGGAATATTCGGCGAAGCGCTGCTGAAGCGCTTGCATGCGTGCGACGATCAAGGCGCGCTGCTGGAGCTGTGTCGAAGCGACCTGTTTGCGGCGCGGCTCTTACGGCGAGCGCCGCGGCTTCCACCCTTCGGCCGGCTGCCAGAGATCGTGGACGCCCCTGAAAACCACGGTCTGTCAGAAGGGACATCCGGCGCGCCGGCCAGCGGGCTGCCGGCCTTGCTGGTGAAGGCAGCGATGCCCCTGCTGGCTGAGGAATTGCTGGAAGTGCTGCGTGTATTGGCGCTGTTTCCCTCGCTTGTGCATGGGGAGGTGCTGAGCCAGGCATGCGACCTGGACCCGGCCGGCCTGCGCGGCGCACTAAGGGAACTGCAGTGGCTGGGATGGGTGGATGCCTACGATGGGGAACGTTATTTCGCGCTGCACCCTCGTATACACGGGACTGTCGCCGCCCTGCTGATGAACCGCGCGGTGCTCGCCCGGCAACGGGCGCGGTTGCTGCGCGTGTATCTGGCCTATCTGGCACGGATCGCCGAGCAGCTCGACGGAAGCGCCGCCGGGTTTTGCCACTTTCCGCCTCCGTTGCTGGCCTGGGCGCGGGATCGCGGCGAGGGCGAACCTGCCGAGCGCATTCGCCTCCTGCACCGGCTTGGCGTGGAGCGCGTGAACCTGGCGGAACTGGCCCTGCTGCTGACAGAGGATGCCGATTGGCGGTCGCTCGCGCAATTGGCCGAGCAGGCCGAGCCGCTGGGCAATCTGCAGGAGCTGGAAGCGCTGATTTCCCTACTCAATCATTGTTTGTTGGTGGCCGCGGAGACGCAGGGCGATGCCACGCTGCAGGCGCAGGCGCTCAACAACCTTGCGGCGCCAATGCTGAACCACCACCGCGCGGAACAAGCGCGCCCCTTGCTGGAACGGTCCCTGAACCTGCTCAGCGCTACGGCCGGCTGGCACGTCCTCGCCCAAACTTACCTGCTGTTGAGTCGCTGCTACGAGCTGATGGGACGCCTCGAAGCCGCTGGCAACCTGCTCTGTTCCGCCGTGGAACTGGCCCAAAAACTGGGGAACGCCGACGAGTTGGTGAGTGCTTGCCGGGGGCTGGCGCGCATCTGGGCCCGGCAGGGCGACCAGGCCGATCCGGGAGAGCGCTATCTGACCCGCCAGGTTCACTATCTGCGGCAAAGCGGCCGCGACTTGCAGGCGGCCCTCGTGATGCGATCGCTGGCGGAGCTTTTGTTTTGGGAGGGCCGCGGCGAGGAGGCTCTGAAACTTCTCGAAGAGGTGCTCGACTGCTGCCGGGCGCTCGACAATCCGCGCGAAGCAGCCGCTACCCTGTTGCGGCTGGCTGAATGCCGCGTCCACATGGGCGACGAGGAGCGCGCGCTGGCCACGCTCGGCGAGGCCGGGGAGGTCGCCGGCGGCGACGTTCTCGATGCGGAGCAGCAGGGCCGCATTCTGAGCGGGATATGCCGGCTGTTCGAGGAGCGTAATCAGCCCCGGCGGGCCCTGGAAGGCTACCTGCGCATGCGCGAATTGGTGAAGGAGACGGGAGATCGCGAGGCACTGATCGGCGTACTGGACCGTATCGGCGGGCTGTACTATCAACTGGGCGAACAGGCCAAGTCCACGCAGTGCTACGAGGAGCGGCTACACCTGCAGGCCGCCGTCACGGCGACATAACAGGCGCGATCACTCCCTCAGCGCTGGAGGGTCAGCCGAGCATGGAGGGCACCCAGCGCAGTAACCCGGCCACGAATAGGGAAAAGGAAACAATCGCCACCAGGAAGCCCAGGAACAGGTCGGCTTCCCCCTTGCGGATATTGAGGAAGATCGTTCCGACGGAGAAGTCCTGGGCTGTGGAGAACGTGGCGATGTTGCGGCGGTTCTGCCGGAAGAAGACCATTGCGACCAGGGTCGCGATGCAGATAATCAACCACAATACCCACGTATCCGCTAGCAATTCCATGGCCTCACCTTCTGCTCTTGCTCTCCGACGAGGCCGCTTTCGCACCGGCCTGTTCGGGGTCCAAAAGCCGTTCGATCTTTACGTTGTTGACCGCTTTCATAAACACGCCTGAATCCTTGTCCTGGAACAGGCTGTGTTCCAGTTTCAGGTACGGATAGACGGAGCCGATCCGGTCCTTGGTGCGTTGCGACAGCTTGTCGTACGGGATCCATTTCGTCGGATCCATACTCATGGCAGTGCACTCCCGGCTAGGGGTTTACCGGCCATCGCGTGCCGGGAATCGCTGCTCGCGCACCACGCGTCCATCTGGAAACATTGATGCAAGGAGGCTGCCTGCGAGTCAGCGGAAATACAACGTTATTGGGTACGACCTTGGCGGCTGGATGAATTGTCGCATAATCTTGGCGACATCCGTGGAAATTTTGCAAGCTTTTTCTCCAAAATCCGCCGTGAGCCGGCGCGCGCGCTCGCGGCTCTGGCAACGTCCAGCAGCGCTCCCCTCCTGCGGTCTTCCGCCGGACGGCGGCGGCCCTTGACAGCCAAAATAGGGTCTTTTAGCCTTACGCAATGCTCCCAATTGCCCAAGTGGCGGAACTGGCAGACGCGCATGATTCAGGTTCATGTGGTGGAGACACCGTGGAAGTTCGAGTCTTCTCTTGGGCATTTAATAATATCAATGGCTTAACTGAAAATCCTTTCTCTCCCATAATCCGGACTTGCCTATTTGGGACACTGGTGGGACAATAGGTGGCGGTATCCCATCACCCAAGAGGCAAAAATGGCTGCTATATCGAAAAGAATAAGCCAGGAAGGGAAGATTTCCTTTCAGGCAAAAATCCGGCTGAAAGGCCACCCCACTCAATCGGCCACATTCTCCCGCTTGACCGATGCCAAATTATGGACACAGCAGACAGAGTCGGCGATTCGTGAAGGACGCTATTTCAAGACCCGCGAAGCCCTGAAGCATTCACTTGCCGAACTCTTGGATCGGTATGTCAGGGAAATCCTTCCCAGGAAATCTCCCAGGGATACAAATCAAGCCCGGCAGATTCAGTGGTGGAAGAATCGCCTGGGACATCTGCCTATCGCAAATGTCACTCCCGCTTTGGTTTCTGAATCCGCTGAGAAATTGGCGAACGGCATTACCCACTACAAAACCCCCCGATCCCCCGCGACCGTCAACCGGTACCTTGCCGTGCTGAGCCATGCTTTTACAATTGCTGTTCGGGAATGGCAGTGGGCCGAAGAAAATCCTGTGCTGAAAGTTTCAAAACGGACGGAACCGAGGGGACGGGTTCGCTACCTGGATGACGATGAACGTGAACGATTGTTGAAAGCCTGCCTGGAAAGCGACCAACCGCTGCTGTACCCCGCCGTCGTATTGTCATTGGCTACTGGTGCCCGCCAAGGTGAAATCTGGCCCATAAAATGGAAGGACGTGCATATAGAGCGCGGCTTGATTACTTTGTACGACACAAAGAATGGTGAACCCCGTTCTGTTCCACTGACTGGTCACGCCCTGGATGTGATGAGGGAACTGCGTTCGAAACACGCAACGGTGTTCCAGTGGGTTTTCCCAGGGCAGAGTGGCCGAAATCACATTGACCTCCACCACCCCTTCCGCAAAGACCTAGCTGAGGCGGAAAGCGAAAATTTCCGGTGGCA
>JACZVE010000037.1 GCA_022572825.1 SAR324 cluster bacterium | reverse complement strand
AAGGTGACGCGCACGGCCTGCCCGATGCGCACGGCAGCCGGATCGCCGCCGACGATGTTGCTGAGCATGCGGGGGCCTTCCTTCAGGTCGATCAGCGCCACCACGTAAGGTACGTCGCCGGCGAAGGCGGGGCCGGCTGGACGATGGCACACGGTGTAGCTGTACACGGCACCCTCGCCGCTCACCTGTTCCCACGCCAGGTTCTCCGAGTGGCAGGCCGTGCACAGGGCGCGGGGGTAGTAGACGTAGGCTCCGCAGTCACCACAGTGCTGCAGCATCAGCCTGTGCTGCCTGCACCCTTCCCAGAAGGGGCGCGACTCCTCGTTAATCACGGGCAGCGGTTTCTCGTTGGCCATCGGTCTCCCTCGATACGGTATCTGGCAACCGCAGATCAACGCGGATGAACGCCGATATAAGTAGCACCGGTCCGAAAAATGCGTCCGACTGGCAGGGTGCGCACTGTTTGCGTGTCGCGCGCTGCTCCCCTGAAAGGCTTGCGAGCCGCGCCCTGAAACGCTTGCGAGTCGCGCGTTGAATCGCTTGCGAGTCGCGCGATTCTTCCCCGGCAGGTAAAAGGGCCCTTGCACCCCCTTGAATTTATTTTGTTTTCAGATTGGCGAAGGCCAACCCGAAATCCCATAAGGGGTGTTTGGGGGAACTGCGGGGCTTGCGTGACGCGCCCCGCTTCCCCCACAATAATAAAATTGCGGACTGGTTGTAATTGATATTATTTTCATCAATGTCTATCGGCGTTTATCTGCGGCTGCATTTAACAAAATCGTACTAATCGCGTGACAGAATGCAGGTGACCGTGCTGGAGAGCACGCCGCCGGTGCCGTGCGCCAGGGCGATGGCCGCGCCGGGCACCTGACGCTCGCCGCATTCGCCCCGCAACTGGCGCACCGCTTCGATCAGCACGAACAGGCCGTACATGCCCGGGTGCGCGTAGGACAGCCCGCCGCCGTTGGTGTTGAGAGGGAAGTCCCCGCCGGGCGCGGTGCGCTGTCCGGCCACGAAGGCGCCGCCCTCTCCCCGGCCGCAAAAACCGAGCGACTCCAGGGTCAGCAGCACGGTGATGGTAAAGGAATCGTAAATCTCCACCACATCGATCTCATCGTGGCGCACCCCGGCCATCTCCATGGCCCTGCGCCCGCTGGACTCCGCCCCCGTCAGCGTCAGGTCCGGCATGGAGGCGATGGTGCCGTGGGTGAGCGTTTCCCCGTACCCCCGCACGTGGATCGGACGGCTGCGCAGATCCTCCGCCCGCTCCCCCGTGGTGATGACCACCGCCCCGCCGCCATCGGTGACCAGGCAGCAGTCCAGCAGATGGAGCGGCTCGGAGATCACCGGGCTGGCCAGCACGTCGTCAATGGCGATGGGGTCGCGCAGGGTAGCGGCCGGGTTCAGCGCCGCCCACTTGCGGGTGGCGACGGCAATCTCGGCCAATTGCCCAGAGGTGGTACCGTAGTCGTGCATGTGCCGCATGGCCGCCATCGCATACGCACCCACGGGCGTGGGCAGGCCGAAGGGGGTTTCGAACTGCAGCGTCAGCGAGGGCGCGCGGCCGGCCAGCGTGCGCTCCCGCAGCGATCTTTGCGTGCTCCCGTAGGTGATCAGCGCGACCTGGCAATAGCCGGCCTCGATGGCCATCGCGGCATGAGCGAGGTGTGCCTCGAAGGACGAGCCGCCGATCTGCGTGCCGTCGACGAAACTGGGTTGAATGCCCAGGTATTCCGCCACCGTGAGCGGCATCAGATTGCCGGCACCGGGAATGCCCCAGCTTCCTGCCGTGAGCAGCCCGTCCACATCTTTTAGGGTCAGACCCGCCTCGTCCAGGGCCGCCTTTGCGCTGCGCGCCTGAATTTCCAGCGGATTCTGGCCGCCTGGCACGATCCCGTTTTTCAGGGGTGCCTCCGCCACACCGACGATGACCGGCTCTCGTCCTGGCATCGATTCGCGCGTTGGTTTCGGGAATTGATAACTAGTTGTTATCAATGGCAAAATGTTGAACAAGGCCCCGTAACCATAGCCCCCGCGTCCGCCGCCTGTCAATATGGAACGACCGCACGGCGACACGGCGATGGCGCCGCAACGCCGGGCAGCGGACGCGGGATGCGCCACCCGCGGCCGCTTCGCCGCGGTGGGCACTGGTTGCGCCGCGGGCCCTTGCGTGCAAGCCGGAGGCGAGCGGCGCAATTGCGGTATCCGGACGCTGCATTGCTTTCCATGCCCTGGATAACCACTCGGCGGATGACTACGTTACGAAGATTGGGTATGGTTCGGGCAATGAGATGAAACGGATTCCAATTTGCGTCGTAGCGGCTGCGATCCGACAACGACTCGTACCTTTTAAAAGTGCTTCGTGTCCGGAATGTAATGGGCAAGCCATTGTTCGAAAATTGTAGTGCTCCCGTGACGTGTAACGGGCAATCCCGACCCGAAGTATCCACAACGGATGGTGAACGATATGGCGACCTCTAAGGCCTCCGCCGGCGCCGGAAACGGCGGCGCTGGCCACCGCCGGCCCCTGCGAATGGGCGAGGTGCTGATCGACGAGAAGCTGATCTCGAAAAAGCAGCTCAAGCGGGCGCTCTCCCGGCAGAAGGAAACGAAAAAGAACCTGGGGCAAACCCTGGTGGAGATGGGCTTCTCCACCGAGGCGCAGATCCTCGAAGCGATCAACCGCCGCTACGAGGCCAACCTGAAGTCGCTCGACGACGACCTGGAACCCTATCTGCGCATCCGGGGCTTCAAGGTGGAAGATGCCCGCCGCGGGATTCGAGTGCCGATCAAGGCCAAGCTGTCCATCGCGATCATCGGCATTATCTGGATGACGATCCTGGGTCTCAGCCTCGTGATCCTCACCCGCCAGCGCGACCAGCTTTACGATCAGACGGTGAAAACCGGCAAGGTCAGCCTGAATTACATCGCCAACAACGCCCGCATTCCGCTGATCAACGAGAACATCCTGCAACTCAACACCCTGGTGAAGGAGACGTCCTCGGTGGAAGGGGTGGTCTATGCCACCATCACCGATCGCGGCGGCGTGATGCAGGCGCATACCGACCCCAGCAAAATTCGCAAAAAGCGGCAGGCCGTCCAGAATCGAACGGACGAGGTACAGGAGGGCGGCTACAAATATTTCAGCTATACCGCACCCGACGGCGGGCAGATCCTGGACATATCCAGCGACGTGAAGTTCAGGAACAAGCTGCTGGGCAGCGTGCACGTGGGTATTTCGCTGGATTTCATAAACGGTCAGATCAAGCGGGAGAGCATCTACATCATACTGCTGAGCCTGTTCGTCATCGCGTTGGGCGTGGTGATCGCCATTTTCATGGGCGTGGGATTCTCCCGTCCAATCTCGGAACTGGTGGTGGCCACCCGCGAGATCGGCCGAGGCAATCTGAAGCACAAGATCAAGAAGATCCGCAACGATGAGTTCGGCGATCTGGCAAGCGCGTTCAACTACATGTCCTCCGAGCTTTGGCGGAAGGCGGCCATGCAGGAATCCTTCGGCAAGTACGTGGGCTCAGAGGTATTGGACCTGATCATGGCCGATCCGGAAAACGCCTGGTTGAAGGGCACGCGCAGCAATGCCTCCGTGCTGTTCACCGACGTGCGGGGCTTTACCTCCTATTCGGAAACCCGCGACCCGGAAGCGGTGGTGGAAGCGCTCAACGAGTACCTCGACGTTGCCACCCGCAACATCCAGGAATTCGGCGGCTACGTGGACAAATTCATCGGCGATGCCGTGATGGGGGTCTTCGGGGTGCCCATGAAGAGCGACGATCATGCCGAACAAGCAGTGCGCGCCGCCATGGCGATGCAAAGGCAGTTCGCGGAAGTCGCCGCCCGCAACGGAAACGAGTTGCTCAAGCGGGTGGGCATCGGGATCAACTCGGGCTCCGTGGTCTCCGGCAATATCGGCTCGGCGGAGAAAATGGAGTACACCGTCATCGGCGACAGCGTAAACGTGGCCTCCCGCATCAACGGGCTGGCCGCCGCCGGGGAGACGATCATCAGCAAGTCCGTCCTGGATGCAGTGCACATCCCCGTCAAGGTGCAGCCCCTCCCGCGGCAGAAGGTGAAGGGCAAGGCCGAGGCCATCGAGGTCTTCAAGCTGCTCAACATCGGCACTGCCGCCGCCAAAACAAAAGAGCGTCCCCATGCGCAGCGCAAGAGCCGATAAATCTGCAGCCTGGTGCTGGGCGGCCTGGGTGCTGCTGGCAGCCCTGGCTATCGGGGGTTGCGCGGCAGCTCCCAAGATCGCCCAGGTGAAGGGCGACGGGGCGCGGATTCCCCGGCTGAAAACCTGGGCCCTGGAGGGGGAGATTCATCTGGACTGGGACTTCGTGCGGGGCGCAGCCGCGTACAATCTGTACTGGTCTGACGATCCGGATGTTGCGAGCAGCCGGGACAACAAGATCGCCGGTCTCAAGGGCACCTCTTACATTCATAAGGGGCTGCGCAACGGCGAGACCTACTATTACTTCCTGGTCGCAACAGACGCGGCGGGCAACGAAACGCTGGCCTTTCCCGAAACGGTGGACGTGCCGTTCCGCTACGATGTGCGGCGCTTTCGCAACTTCCTGGCGGTTGTACCCCGCGTGCACGACACCTTCGACTCCCTGGCGCAGCAGTACCTGCGGGATGCGGACAAGGGCTGGCTGATCCGGGACTTCAACGACCTGCGGCGAGTCACGCCCTTTCAGGCCGTGCTGATCCCGCTGAAGCCGTACGAGCCGGGCGGCCTGACGAGCAAGGGGTACCGCACCGTGCCGGTGCTCACCTATCATCACATCTCGCGCACGCGGGCCAGCAAGATGGCGGTGCCGGTCACCAGTTTCGAGCTGCAGATGGCCTACCTGAGGCGCAACCGCTATCAGGTGATTCCCTTGCGGCAACTGATCGATTTTCTGGATTTCAAGGGCCAGGTGCCCGAGCGCGCCGTGGTGATCACCTTCGACGACGGGTGGGCTTCCACCTATCGGCTGGCCTATCCCATTCTGAGGCGCTACGGCTACCAGGCGACCCTGTTCCTCTCCACGGATGTGATCGGTTCCAGCAGGCGCGCCCTCACCTGGAAGCAGGCGCGGGAACTGGCTGCCAGCGAGACGTTCGACGTGCAGTGCCACACCAAGTCTCATCGCAACCTCAAAATGCAGCCGGAAGAGGACTTCCGCGGCTACATAGCCATGCTGCAAAGGGAGCTGAGGGATTCGCGGGCGCTGGTCAAGCGAAAAACTGGAAAGGAATGCCAGTTCCTGGCCTATCCCTACGGGGCCACCAATCACCTGGTGGTGGCAATGGCGCAGAAATTCGGCTATCGCGCGGCTTTTACGGTCGACCGCGGAGCCAACCCGTTCTTCGTCGCCAACTATCGCATTCTGCGCTCCATGATTTTTGGCGATTACGACCTGCAGCAGTTCGCCGCAAACCTCGCCACCTTCAGCGACCGGGTGCTGAAATGAGCACGCGCCCCTGTCGCATGCGGCCGTGGTCGGTGCTGCTCGTGCTGGCGATGGCGTGCGCCGGTGCGGCAACGTGCGCACGCGTCGCCGCCGCGCCCGGCTACAAGCCGGGTGAGGAGCTCGAGATAACCATTCCGAAAGACCCGTTTGCCGGGATGACGGATCGCTTCCGCCGCATGGCCCGCCGCGACGATAAAACCCGGGACTGGCATCGCGCCCTGATGCGGTGGGAAGCGGTATCCGGCCTGAAGTCTGGCGACCGGGAGGCGCGGCGGCGCATTGCGGGAATCAAGTCGCTGCTGCGCAAGAACGCGGCCAAACACCTCAGACTTGCCAAGGCCCATCTTAAGAAACAGTCCTACGGCAAGGCGTTCAAGGAGTTTCTGCGCACACTGAGCTACGATCCGAAAAATCACCTCGCGCTCACCATGGTCAAGCACGATCTCAATGCCAGGAGCGTGACGGACTATCGCGTGCGGCGGGGCGACACCTTGCGCCAGATCGCCGAGGCGGAATACAGCGACCCGGGCATGACGTTCCTGGTGCGCTACTACAATGACATCAAGGATCCCCGGCAGCTCAAGGTGGGCACAGTGCTCAGGCTGCCCATCATGGCGGCGGTGATTCCGCCGGGGCAACGCGCAAAGCGGCGTGTCGCGGCGGCCAAGACACCGCGGCCCATCGAAAAACCCGCCGAAACGCCCGCCAAAAAGCCCGCAACGCCCCGCGCACCGGCCAAGGAGAAGAAGGCCGTCGCCTCGGCCGCACCGCCGGCGCAAGCGTTGGCGAGCGTTGCCCCGGAGGCGGAGATGGGCGCGGAGGCCGCCGGCGCGATCATCGTCCGTCAGGAGGTGGTGCAGGGCGGCGGCGGCCTGGACACCTCGGCCGCGCGCTCCAGGTTTAACGACGCCCAGCGGCTGTTCGAGGAGCGCAATTTCCAGGAGGCCGCCCAGGCTGCCGAGGAGGTACTGGAAGAAGATCCGGCCAACGGCGACGCCCGCGCGTTGAAAGACGCGGCGTACTACGCTCACGGCAACAAGCTCCGCGATGAGGAGCAGTACGTCGCGGCCATGCAGGTGCTGAGCCGGGTCGAACCCAACTACAAGGATGTCGGCAAGATCCTCACGTTCCTCCGCGGGCAACTTGAAGACCAGCAGGCCGAGGTGCACTACATCGCGGGTGTGACGTTCTATCTCGAGGAAGATCTGGACAACGCCATCAAGGAATGGGAGCAGGTGCTGAAACTGGATCCGAACCATCACCAGGCCGGCAAGGATCTGGAGAATGCCAGGGCCCTGCTAACCAAGCTGGCGCAGGTACAGTAGCGTCGAGCGCTGCCGGAGCCGCGCCCCCTCCTGTTTTTCTCCTCTCGCTGGTCAGCGACGATGCGGCCCGGCCAGGCAGCCGCGCAGCGGTGGCAGCCGACACGGCCGCCAGGCTCGCCCTTCGCAATGAAGCCCACTCACCAACGCTTGGCGGCGGCTCCGGGCCGTATTTCGATTGAATTGCAAAGCCGCAGGCCACAGCGGCGCGCAGCGATGCCTTGCGGCGCTAATTTCGCTGTAAAATTATATTCACTTAATGCCCGTGCCAGGATTTGCAAAGGTGCTTGTCCGAGATGGGAAGCACGGGCACCCGTCCCATGAACCAGAAGAAGCAGAGAAAGAAGGCTCCGGCAAAGCCCGCGGTCACCAGCACCTCGTGCGCGCCGAAAAGGAACTGGGGATCCGCATGGCGATCCTGAATGGAGGGCACCACCAGCAGGTAGTCCGCCCACCATCGGCCGATGAGAAGAATCGCGGCGATGGGAGCCACTATGGCCGGACTGCGGCAGACGGTGCGCGCCATCAGACCCAGGAAGGGAAAGATGAACAGCACCACCACCAGTGCCCAGAACAACGGTTTCCAGGGCGTATCGGCGATGGAGCGCGTCACCAGGTACGGTGCTTCTTCCGGCAGGTTGCTGTACCAGATGACCAGGTACTGCGTAAACGCCATGTAGGCGTACAGCAACGCCATGGCGAAGGTGAGCTTGGCCAGGTCGTGGTAGCGGTTGAGGGTCATGTACTCGGCCAGATGGGGCAGGCGCCGCGCGAGCGCAACGATGATCAGCAGCAATGCCAAGGCGGAGTATAGATTTCCCACGATGACGAACACGCCGAACAGCGTGCTGAACCACTCCTGGTCCAGCGACATGATGTAATCGTACGTCACCATGGTGAATATGAAGGCATACATCAGCGCCAGGGAAGGTGCCAGCCGCCGGGAGCGCAGCTCCAATTGCACCACTTCCGTCTCGTGCTCGCCGTATCCCTTCAGCAGGCGCTGGGAAAACGTGCCACCCCAGGAGGGAATGAGCCGCTGCGCCAGGCCCAGATCCGGTCTCACCGAGGTGCGCACGAACCAGATCGACATGCCCAGCAACGCGGCCAGCCCGATCACGTTGCGCGTGGCGAAGAAGCCCATGTTGAGATAGGCGGCTTTCACGGCCATGGGGTGCTCCACCCATTCATAGAGGTAATGGGCGCCGAAGAGCACGAAGACAAACGCTCCGAAGGCCAGGGGCATGAACCCGCTGAATGCCTCCGCCAGCCGCTTGAAGGGCCGTCCCCACTTGGCGTCGGTGATCTGCCAGATGACGGCCAGGATCACGCCCGACTGCGCGATGCCGCCCCAGAAGATCGTATTGATCAGGAACGCTTGCCAGGTGCGCTCCGCCGCACCGGTCGTCAGTCCGATGATGAACATCAACACCCCCAGCACCACCAGTACCCAGAGAAAGGCTTTCCAGCCGGCGGCCAACTGCAGGTTTGACTGTTCGAGAATTTCTTTCACTGCACTCCTCTATTTCCCGAAATTCTGGCTCTTGAGATAGTTCACGATATCCCAACGCTCCCCGCGCGTCGTCTGGAACCCATAGGTCGGCATGATGCCCCCACCGTAGCGGATGCGGTTGTAGATGTGCGCTTCGGAGAACACGTTCCTCAGCAGATCGATCGGAACCATGGGTATGCCGCGCCGCACGACTGGTACCTGAGCCTTTCCGTCCCGTCCGTGGCAGGCGGCACAGTAGATGTTGAAAATCTTACGCCCATTGGCGATGGATGCCGCGGTGGCCCGCGTAGGGTTCTCGGGGATAAGATCGCGCAGCAGTTTGTCTTCCACCCACACATCGGGCACGTCGGGCTCCACGCCACTGCGGGGAACGGAGTTGTCGGGAAAGCGCTGAAAGGTGCCAACCTCCTGGGGCTTGATGGACGCGCCGTTATACATATCCAGACCCAATGCCCAGGGCTTCCCGTCGAACCAGGGCTTGGACAGGTCGTAACCCAGGTAGTCCGGCCGCGAGTTGTCGGCCGCCCAGACGAGGGCGATCAGGAACAGTCCGATCACCGCTGCGCCGGCAAGGCAGGCGATCACGTACAACTTGGCATGGCCTGTCTTAGAACTCACGCACCACCTCCTCGACAGAGTGCTCGCGCATCATGGATTCCACCGCCGCCGCCTCGCCTTCCTCGCACCGCACAATCACTCCGAAGCGGTCGTTGGAAAAGCGGTTCTGGGCCTTGAACTGCTGCGAGTTCGGCAGGCGTTTTCGCCGAAGGTCGATGAACCCCAGCGCAAAGATCGACAAGGCCGTGCCGACGCCACCCAGCAGCACCATCAGCTCGAATCCGATGATGGTGAAGGCGGGGATGCTCACGGTAGGCTTCTGGCTCACCGGAAGCACCCAGTCCAGCGCCGTCCAGGAAGGAAACCCGTATCCAAAAAACAGGCCCAACCCGCCGAAGACCAGCGTGAGGAATGGAATTTTGCTGAGCGGTTCGCCCATCGCCTGGTGCAGCTCGTGGCGAGGGCAGGGCGCCAGCACGCTGTAGTCCTTGCCCTGCTCCCGCAGCTTGGCCACGACGGAAGCCGCCTCGTCCAGATGGGTGAACACGCCCCAGATGCCCCTGAATGGTTTTCCCAGCATACTCGAAGTCCTTTCCCTTCAGGCTCAGTGATGGCCTTGCGCGTACTTCATCGGCGGCTCCATGCCCTCCTTGATCTCCGCAATGGCCAGGGAGGGCATGGCCCGGATGAACAGCAGGAACAGCGTGAAGAAGAATCCGAAGCTGCCCAGCGTGATCCCGGTCTCGATAGGGGTGGGCGCGTACTGCGCCCAGTTGGCCGGGTTGAAATCGCGCTGCAGCGAGCTGACGATGATGTTGAAGCGCTCCATCCACATGCCGATGTTGATCAGGATGGAGATGATGAACAGGGCCACCGCATTGTTGCGGATCTTCCAGCGCCACAACGGTATGGGCGCGATGCAGTTGCAGAAGACCATGAGGAAAAACGCGATCTGCGGGAAGCCCATCGTGCCCTGCTCGCGGAAGGGAGACAGATCGCCCGGCTCCCCGAAGGCCCGGAAGTAAAACAGCGCCCGCTCGAAGGGCAGGCCGCTGTAGTAGGCGATGAAGAATTCCGTCGAGTAGGCGTAGGCCACGATGATGGAGGTAAAGAGAATCACCCGCGCCAGGCTCTGCAGCACGTGGTCGGTGATGTATTTCTTCAGGTCGAATACCACCCGCAGCGGAATGACGATGGTAAGTACCATCGCCAGCCCGGAAAAGATGGCGCCGGCCACGAAGTAGGGCGCGAAGATGGTCGTGTGCCAGCCGGGAAGGAGGGCCATGGCGAAGTCCCAGGACACGATGGAGTGTACCGAGAACACCAGCGGCGTTGCGAATGCGGCCAGCAGCAGATACCCGCGCATGTAATGCAGCCACTGCTGGAAGGAGTTGTTCCACCCCACCGCCAGCGCTGTATAGATGATCTTGCGCAACCCGCGGGAACCGTCGCGCATGGCGGATATATCGGGGATGAGCCCCACCACGAAGAACGTGATGGAGATGGTCAGATAGGTGCTGACCGCGAATACGTCCCACAGCAGGGGCGACTTGAAGTTCACCCAAAGCAGGCGCTCGGTGGGATAGGGGATCAGCCAGTAGGCGTACCATACCCGCCCGACGTGAAGGAGCGGAAACAATCCGGCCGTCATGACGGCGAAGACGGTCATCGCCTCCGCCGCGCGGTACACCGGCGCGCGCCAAGGAGCGCGGGTGAGGAAGAACACCGCCGAGATCAGGGTGCCGGCGTGTCCGATCCCGATCCAGAACACGAAATTGGTGATGTAGACGCCCCAGCCGATGGGGTGATTGATGCCGCTGAGGCCCATGCCCACATCGATCTGCACCGCCCAACTGAGCGCCCCGATCAGCAGCGCGGTGATGAAGGCGATCAGTATCAGGAAATAAGCCGGCTTGGGACGCTCCAGCGTCCGCAAGACATCCGCATTGACGTCGCCAAAGGTAATGGTGGTCAAATCAGGCCTCCTCCATCGCCGCGAAGGTGACTTTGCGCAAATAGGTGACGGCGGGTTGCTGCTTGAGCTCCGCCAGCACCTCGTACTGCCGCACGCGCTGTTCCTTTTTGTTGCGGCCGCGCACAGCCTTGCGCGAAACCTCGCTGCCGGGGTCGGACAGATTGCCGAAAGTCAGCGCCTTGGTGGGGCAGGTCTGCACGCAGGCCGGGGTCACCTCGCCATCGGCGATGTCGCGCCCCTTGTCGTTGGCCGTCTGGCGCGCGCGGTTGATGCGCTGCACGCAGAAGGTGCATTTCTCCATTATGCCCTTGCTGCGCACGGTCACGTCCGGGTTGAGCTGCAGGTGCAACGGCGACTCCCACTCGTAGTTGAACCAGTTGAAGCGCCGCACCTTGTAAGGGCAATTGTTGGAGCAGTACCGGGTGCCCACGCAGCGGTTGTAGACCTGGGCGTTCAGGCCCTCCGGATTGTGGTAGGTGGCATAGACCGGACAGACCGGCTCGCAGCCGGCATTGGAGCAGTGCTGGCAGAACATGGGCTGCATCAGCGTCGTGTAGCCGTCGCCCTTGCCCTCGAGGAAGCGCTGGATGGTGATCCAGGCCATCTCGCGTCCCAGCCCCGCCCGCGCCTTGCCCACCACGGGCAGGTTGTTCTCCGCATAGCAGGCGGCCACACAGGCCGAGCAGCCGGTGCAGCGGTCCACGTCCACCGTCATGCCCCAGCGGTACGGGTCGTAGTAACCGGGTGTCTGCTTATCGTGCGTCGGATAAAAGTCCACGTGCTTGCGTTCGCGAAGTTCGACGCCATGGGCGGCTTCGGGTTGCTCCCCCGCGCGCGCTTGTTCCAGGGTCTGGGTCTGGATGATGCCTCGCCCGAGCTGGCGCGGAACCTCCTGCGTCTGCACCAGATATGCGCGCTTGCCGGTGGGTGTCACCCGCACGCGCGTGGTGAGATAGGCGAACTCGCCCGAGGTACGGTCCGCAAGAGCCGGCAGGAGGTCCAGCACGTTGATGCCTACATTATCCGCGTTGTGCCCGGAGCCGGTGTGGCCCTGTCCGATGGGAATGGCGATGGCGTCCTCGTTGATGCCGTAGTGCAGATAGGCCGCCAGCTCCACGTCGCCCTGAGGCGACGCCACGCGGATCAGTTCGCCGTGGCTGATACCCATCCGCTTGGCTGTGGCGGGGTTGATGTCCGCCCAGGAATCCCACACCACCTGTGAGATCGGATCGGGGATTTCCTGCAGCCAGGGGTTGGAGGCACCCCGGCCGTCCCGGTGCCGCAGAGAGACGGTAGGCAAGAGCACCAAGCCCTCACCGGAGAGATTGACCGCCGCCGGCTTGACGGTGAAGACTTGCGCGTTGAGGCGCACCGAACTGGAGAAGGATACGGTGCGAAACGCGCCGCCCTTTTGCAGGGAGGTGCGCCAGAACTCCTCGAACTCGCCCTCCGCCCCCACCTCGGCCTGCAGCTGCCGCCAGGCCTGGCGCAGCACGTCGCGATAGGTGGGCGTTTCGGCATAGTCGGTGCTCCCCAGCCTGCCGGCGAGGGAGATGAGTGTATCTTCCGCGGCCTTCACCGGGAAAACCGGTGCCATCACCGGCTGCACCAGGGAGTAGACCCCTTTTTGCGGGAAGGCGTCGCCCCAGCGCTCCAGGAAGCTCTGACCCGGCAGCACCCAATGGGCCATGCGGGTGGTCTCGTCCCACGCGCTGGAGAGGCTGACGATGGTTTCCACTTTTTCCAGGGCGCCGGCGATCTGCGTCGAAGGGGGCAGGTGATACAGAGGGTTGGCGCCATCCACGATCAGCAGCTTCACTTGTCCCGCCATCATGCGCTTGACGACGGCGAGCACTTCGCTGAAGGGCGTGGACGGATTGATCTGGCGCGAGGCCCCGAACAGCACCGTCTTGCCGATATTGCCTGCGACGTAGTTGAGGATGTTCACCGCGATCTGGGTCTGCGTGCCTTCCACCGTGGCGATGCTGTTGCCCCCGGCCAGGGCCAAGCCGGGCGCCGCTCGGGCGAACTCGTCGGCCAGCTTGCCGATCACGTCGCGTGCGACCCCGGTCTCCGCGGAGGCCCTATCCAAGGTGTAGGGCTTCAGGTACTCCGCGAGGCGCCGCCGGTCCATGCCTGCCACGCGGGCCCGGCCGCGCGCGAGCACCCGGCGCGCCAGGGCCAGGGCCAGCACCGCTTCGGCGCCCGCGTCGGTGCCCAGGCGCAATTCGACGCCGGCCTTGCGCACCTGCCGGTCGAGCCAGCGC
>JACZVE010000036.1 GCA_022572825.1 SAR324 cluster bacterium | reverse complement strand
TACATGGCCCCCGACGCGCCGCTTTCCGCCGCTGCTGCCAGGATGGGCGGTCTCTCGTGGTCGTTCAGGCCGGGGATAACCGGCGCCAGATTCACCCCCACCGGCACGCCCGCCGCCGCGATGGCCGCGACGGCCTCGAGTCGCTTGCGCGGCGCCGAAGCGCGGGGTTCCATGAGAGTGGCCAGGCGGGCATCCAGCGTCGTGACGGATAGCGTGACGCGCACCAGGTTGAGTTCCGCCAGCCGCTGGAGCAGGTCCAGGTCGCGCAGTACCAGGGCGTTTTTGGTGATCAGCTCCACCGGGTGCCTGTAATGAAGGAATACCTCCAGGCAGGCTCGAGTGATGCCAAGCTGCTTCTCCACGGGCTGATAGCAGTCCGTCACCCCGGAAATCAGCACGGGCTGCGGTGTCCAGCGCCGCGAGCGCAGCTCGCGCTCCAGCAGGGCCGCTGCGTCCCGCTTGACCATGATGCGTGACTCGAAGTCCAGACCGGCGGAAAAGCCCAAATACTCGTGTGTGGGCCGCGCATAGCAGTAGATGCAGCCGTGCTCGCAGCCCCGGTAGGGGTTGAGGCTCCAGTCGAAGGCCAGGTCCGGACTGTCGTTGCGCGACAGCACGCCCTTGGAGTGGTCGCTGAAGTACTCCGTGCGCGCGTTCCAGCCCTGCTCGCCGGCCAGCCGCTGCGATTCCAGCCAATCCGCGTCCCAGGGCATGGCCAGGGGCTCGAAGCGGTTGGGCGGATTTTGCGCGGTGCCGCGGCCCTTCGTCGGGGGCAAGGGTGCTTTCGGATGGGGCATCGGGCCGGCCATTGTTCAGATTCGGGCGTGAAGTGCCGACATTTAGGTGAACAAGTGTGTCACACATAAATGCTGAACGCAAGCGGGCGTGTGACCCTGCTTTTGGGAGACGCCCGCGCAGCCGGCCGGAGGATAACCGCTCCTTACTCCGATGCCGGATTGGGCGCGACGGGAGCGCCCGCTTCCTTCCACGCCCTGAAGCCGCCGGCCATGTGGGAGACCTTCTGCAGTCCCATGCGCTGCATTGTCTGCGCTGCCAGCGCAGATCGGCCGCCGGCGGCTCAGTAGAAGACGAACTCCTTGTCCTCGCCGAACACCGGCTTGTGGCGGGGGGTGTCGGGATCGACGTAGAACTCCAGCATCCCGCGCGATGCATGAACGGCGCCGGGGATGCAGCCATCCCGCTGAAGCTCCATGGCATCCCGGATGTCGACCAGCACCACATTGTCGTCGTCGTACAGCTTCATGACCTCTTCGACGGAGCGGGTGACGATTTCCGCGTTTGCCGCTTCCAACAACTGCTTGACGCCTATTTTGAGCATGTTCCTGGGCCTCCTTCGTGATGGTGAAATACGAGGTTGTAAGATGACGATGCTATGGTACATCGCCACATTGGCATGGCGACAACGGCAGCGCCGGTGCCGCCGGCCGCCAGCAAACTGCGGGCTCGCAAGGCGATCGAGCGCCCCGAGCCCCATGCCATTGATCCCGGAAGGAGAATAATCCGAAGTCTCATCCCTCGCTCAATTGAACCCGTAGAGGCGCGCCGGATTGTCCACGAGGATCGCGCGTCGCTGCGCATCGGCCGGTGCCCAGTCGGCCAGCAGATCGGCCAGGTCGCCGTCATTGGGCATGGGACGGTCATTGACCATGGGGTGCGGCCAGTCGGTACCCCACACGCATCGCTCCGGCGCCGCCGCAATCAACGCGCGGGCGTAGGGTACGATGTCGCTGAAAGGCGGCCGCGGCTCCCGGGAGAGGCGGTACGCGCCGGAGAGCTTGACCCAGGTGTTGCCGCCGCGCAGCAGGCGCAGCAGTGCCTGAAAGCCGGGATGATCCAGCCCCTTGTCCGCGGTCGTATGGCCCATGTGGTCGATCACGACAGGCACCGGCAGCGCCGCCAGCCGCTGCTCCAACTCCGCGATTTTGGCCACCTCCACGAATAGCTGAATGTGCCAGGCCAGCGGGTTCAGCCGCGCGGCCATGCGCTCGAGAATGTCCAGGGAAAGCCCGCCCTGGTTGACCGCGTTGATGCGCACGCCGCGCACGCCCGCGGCGGCCATGCGCTCCAGCTCCCCATCGGCCACATCGTCGTCCACCACCGCCACCATGCGGAAGCTCGGCCCGGCCGAGGCCAGCGCGTCCAGATGGGCGCGGTTGTCCGTGCCGTACACGGAGGGTTGCACCAGCACGGCCCGCTCCACCCCCAGCGTGGCCAGCATGTGCTGGTAGTGCTCCAGCAGCACGTCCGGGGGCGTGTAGCCGCGGTTCGGCGCGTAATCATACCGGTCGGCCGGGCCGAACACGTGTGCGTGACAATCCGTGGCGCCGGGCGGAAACGCCAGCTTGGGTCTGCGCGGGTTGAAGTCCGGCGGAGGACAGGGGATCATCGCGCCTCCCGTATCGTTGCACAGGTCTTGTGGAGGATTAAGTCTATCCATGTGCCGCATCGGCCCGGCTTGTCAAGGCAGCGGCAGCGGGCGACGGCACTGCCTCGGGCGCGGGCGGATGCGGCTCAATCGCCGGCCTCGGCCCTGCTCCGCGTCAGCACCGGCTCCATCGCCTGCAGCTCAGGCAACGGGATGTGGCAGGCGATGCGGTGACCGCCGGGCAGGCGGTGCTCGGGCGGCAGCGTATCCTCGCAGAGGGGACCGATCTTGCGGGGGCAGCGCGTGTGGAAGGGACAGCCCCTGGGCGGCTCGGAGGGATCGGGCAGGCTGCCCTCCAGCACGATGCGGCGCCGCTTGGCGTCGGGATCGGTCACGGGCGCGGCGGAGAGCAGGGCTTCGGTGTAGGGGTGATAGGGCGGGTCGAACACCTCCTCCACGGTGCCGTACTCCATGACACGCCCCAGGTACATCACGCAGATGTGGTCCGCCAGAAAGCGCACCACCGCCAGGTCATGCGAGATGAACAGCATGGTGGTTTCGCTTGCGGTCTGAATCTCCAGCAACAGGTTCAAGATGGCCGCCTGGACGGAAACGTCCAGCGAGGAGACCGGCTCGTCGGCCACCACCAGCTCCGGATTGCCCGCCAGTGCCCGCGCGATCGCCACGCGCTGCTTCTGCCCCCCGGAAAGCTGGCGCGGCAGCCGGCGCGAGAACTCGGCCGGCAGATTGACCTTCTGCAGCAGGTTTTCCACCGCGCGCTTCATCTCCCCGGCGGGAATGGATGCCAGACGCCGCAAGGTGCGGGCGATGGTGAACCCGATCGTATGGCTGGGGTTGAGCGTGCCGTCCGGATGCTGGAACACCATCTGTATCGCCCGTTTCAACGCCTTCGTGCGACGATTGACCCCGGTGCGGGCCAGATCCGAGTCCCCAAACCGGATCGTGCCGCCGCTGGCCTCCTCAAGCCCGGTGAGCACCCTGGCCAGGGTGGTTTTTCCGCAGCCGGACTCCCCCACGATGGCCAGCGTGCGGCCTTTGGCTGCGCTCACGGTGATGCCGTTGAGCGCGTGCACGCCACCATCCTTGCCCTTGCGGAACCAGTGCACCCCGGCTGCCTCGTAGGATTTGTCGAGGCCATCGATGCGCAGCAGCGGTTCCGGCGAGAGCGCGGGCGTCACCGGGGCTTCACGGATGGACTGGGCCGGCTCCCAATGGGGCAGCTCGGCCTGCCGCACACAGCGCGCCCGGTGATGAGCAGCAGCCGCGACCCTCTCTGCCGCGATTTCACCGCGGGTGCAGCGCGGCTCCTCCACAAACTGGCAGCGCGGGGCGAACACGCAGCCCGGAGCCTCGCTGGGCACGGCGGGCACCTGCCCTGGTATGGGTTTGAGGGTGACGGTGTTTTTGTCCGTGTCGAAGGTGGGCAGGCAATCCAACAGCCCGCGCGTGTAGGGATGGCGGGGGTTGCGGAACACCTCGCGCACCTCCCCTTCCTCCACCAGCTCCCCGCAGTACATCACTCCCAGGCGATTGCAGACACGCATAACCGTGCCCAGGTTGTGGCTGATGAAGAGCAGGGCCATGCGATGCCGTTCCCGCAGCTCGGCGATCAGCTCCAGGATGGCGGCTTCGATGGTCACATCCAGGCCGGTGGTGGGCTCGTCCATCACCAGCAGCCTGGGATTGCCCATCAGCGCCATGGCGATCACCACCCGTTGCTGCTGCCCGCCGGAAAGCTGGTGCGGGTACCGCGCCATCACCGATTCCGCATTGGGCAGCTTGACCTCGCCCAGCATAGCGACTGCCCGTTCGCGGGCTTGCTCCACCGTGGCGTGCTCGTGGATCATGGGCACCTCCATCAGTTGCTCGCCGATGGGCAGCACCGGATTGAGGCAGCTCACGGGGTCCTGATCGACCATGGCGATTTCCCGGCCGCGCAGGGAACGCAGAGCCTCGCCGGACAGTGCGGCCAGGTCTTGCCCTTCATAGAGCACGCGGCCGCGCAGGCGAACGCCGGCCCGCCCCAAATAGTTGACCACCGCGTAGGCCAGGGTGGACTTGCCGCAGCCGGATTCACCGACCAGCCCCAGACTGTCGCCTTCCTCCAGGGTGAAGCTGACCCTGCGTACCGCGGGTACGATGCCGCCGCGGATGCGATAGCCGATCGACAGATCGTCCAACTGCAGCAGCGGATTTGCAGTGGTTGCTCGCCGTTCACTCATAGACGTCTCTCGCGTGGCGCGCCCGTCATGCATCGAGCAGGACTTCCCGGAGGCCGTCGGCCAGCAGGTTCAGGCCCAGCACCAGTGAGCTGATGGCCAGGCAGGGAAACAGCGCCATGTGCGGGAAGGCCATGGCCATGGAGCGGGTCTCGTTGATCATGCCGCCCCAGTCCGGGTCCGGCGGGGGCAGCCCCAGCCCCAGGAAGCCCAGCACGCCGATCGTGATGGTGACGTAGCCCAGCCGCAGGCAACCGTCGACGATGAGCGGCCCCCGCACGTTGGGCAGGATTTCGACGAACATGATGTACCACGGGCTCTCCCCGCGCATCTGAGCAGCAGCGATGTAGTCCCGGTCGCGGATGTCCAGCACCAACCCGCGCACGATGCGCATCACCCCCGGGGCGGAGGCAAACGTGACGGCCAGAATGATGTTCAGCCCCGAGGAACCGAAGCGGACGATGATCAGGATGTAGAGCACCAGCACGGGAAAGGAGAGCACCAGGTCGGAAAAGCGCGAGAGCACCTCGTCCATCCAGCCCCGGTAATAGCCGGCCGCCAGCCCGAGCACGATGCCCAATGCGTATGCCGACAGCGTGGCCAGCGGCGCATAGACGAGCACCGTGCGCGTGCCCCAGATGACCCGCGAGAGGATGTCGCGGCCGATGTGGTCCGTGCCCAGCCAAAACGTGCCGCCGTCCGGAGCAGCCGTGCCTGGCACGGCGTAGGGCACCAGCGTGGCGTTGGGGTGGTAAGGGGAGATCAGCGGGGCGGTGAAGGCCAGCAGCACCCAGAATACGATCAGCGCCGCGCCGATCATGCCGACCCAGCTTTCGCGGAGCAGCAGCACGCGGGACAACAGGCCCACCAGTGGCAGCCTGCGGGTGGCGGGTTTGGAGATCACTTCGGTCATGGCGGACCGCTCCTAGCTGAAGCGAATTCGAGGGTTGAGATAGACGTAGCCGATGTCGGCCAGGGTCTGTGTGCCCACCGCCACCAGCACGGAAACCATCGTGCAGGCCTCTATCAGGAACAGATCCTGGTTCAGCGAGGCCTCCAGCAGCAGGCTGCCGAAGCCTTTGTAGGCGAAAAAGAACTCCACCACGATCACGCCGGAAAGCAGCCAGTTGATCTGCAGCATGATCACCGTGAAGGGCGCGATCAACGCATTGCGCAGGGCGTGGCGGAAGATGACGCGCCGGTGGGGCAGCCCCTTCAGCACCGCGGTGCGGATGTAGGGGCGGGTCATCACCTCCACCATCGAGGCCCGCGTCATGCGGGTCACATAGCCGAAGTCGTAGAGCACCAGCACCAGCACGGGCAGCACCATCTCGCGCCAGGAAAAGCCGCTGGCCATCGTGCTCGTGCCGGGAAGCAGGCCCAGATAGAACACGAACAGCGCGGCCAGGATGACCGAGCTGGCAAACTCCGGCACCGACGTGGTGACGATGCTGAACAGCGAGATTGTACGATCCAGCGGCGAGCCTTCTTTCATGCCTGCCAGCACGCCCAGCGCCAGTGAAAACGGCACCATGATCACCAGCACCAGGCCACCCAGCACCGCGGTGTTGCTCAGCCGCGGCCACAGCACCTCGGCGACGGGAACCTTGAAACGGATCGATTCCCCAAATTCGCCCTGCACCAAATGGCCCAGCCAATCCAGGTATCGCACGTGCAGCGGCCTGAAATAGCCGTGCGCCTCCAGCCACAAGTCGCGCTGCTCCTGGGAGGTGTAAGGCCCCAGTACCTTGGTGGCCACGCTGCCGGGCGATATCTCCAGCAGTCCGAACAGCAGAATCGACACCGTCAGCATGGTGGCGGCCATGAACAACAGCCGCTTGACGATGAATCGCGCCATCCTTGCTTCCTCTTCCGGTGGGGGCATGCCGCCCGCCTAGGCAATCCTCTACGATAGCCGGAAGCCGATCCACGGAATTGGATGCAGCCCAGGCGAGGCGCCCATGACAGCGTCAGCCGATGTGCTCTCCGCTGTCCCGTTGCTGTACTGCGTGATTGAATCCCGCGGCCTCCGCGCGGGCCCTGAAGGCGACGCCCTCGGGCGGGTGGCGGCTGATTCCGTCGAACACGGTGGCAATGCACTGTGTGGTCGCGGGACCCATGTTGTCCAGGGCCTGATGGACCATCATCTGCTCGCTCCTGAAGGCATGGCGCGCTCCCTGCCGCACCCCTTTGGCCCGGTGCGACATGGCCCGGCAGCCCATGGTCCGACCAGGCCTGCTTCCTATCGTAACAGCTACGCCCGGGCGCACGGCCTGCCCGCACAGCGCGGCGGCCTCAGGCGAAGGGGCGGCGCGCACGGGCTGTACCTTCGGTGATGCCTGAGGGGCACCGGCGCAACCCCAGCGCAGCGCGGCCACGCGGGCTTCGGCCGGCCGCCAGCTTCGGCCGGCGATTGTGTGGCCGAAGGGGCCCCCGTGCGCACAGCGGCTCAACCCAGCCAGACCTTGTTGAGCTGGTGGTAATTGGTCGGGTGCAGCTTGAAGTCCCGCACCTTGTCGCTGCTCGCCGTAAAGATCGAGCGCCACAGGGGCTGGGCGATGACGGCATCGTCCTGCAGCATCTTCTGCAGCTTGGCCATGGTCTTGCGCCGCTCGGCGACGTCCAGGGTGGCGCTGGCCTGGTCCAGCAACTTGTCGAACTCCGGGTTGTTATGATGACTCTCGTTCCAGGGCACCCCGGAGCGATAGCCCAGGTTCAGCACCATCACGCCCAGGGGGCGGTGCGTCCAGGCGGTGAAGCCGAATGGCGTCTTGTCCCAGATTTCCCAGTACTGGGTGTTGGGCATCACGTTGATCTTGATGCGGATGCCCGCCGGCTTGCACATCTCGGAGAGCACCTGGGCCACGGCCACCTCCCAGGACGGGTCCTTCTTGCAGTCGATCTTCAGGTCTATGCCGTTGGGATAGCCCGCCTCGTTGAGCAGCTGCTTTGCCCGCTCATAGTCCTGCTTGGGCACGTCCATCTTGGCGTATTCCGGATGGACCTCGGAAACGTGGTGATCTTCGGCCGGTGCGCCCCGCCCGCGGTAGGCCAGCTCCAGCAGCCGCCGGTGGTCCTGGCAGATGCGCACCGCGGTGCGCACGCGGGGATCGGTGAAGGGCTTCTTGTCCATCTGCATGCGGGCGACGCCGGTCTGTGCGGTAACGGTCTCGTAAAGCTGGGCGCCCGGGATTTTCTCCACGACGTCGAGCTGCTCGACAGAGGCCTCGTAGACCAGGTCCACCTGTCCGGAGGCCAAGGCCGCCAAGCCCGCGGACGCCTCGTCGCCGTGATCGATGTTGTGGATCCCATCCAGGTAAACCTCCTCGCCCCAGTAGTCCTTGGGATCGCGCTTGGCGAGCACGGCCTTCTGGCCGACGACGTATTCCTTCAGCTCGAACGGCCCCGTGCCGACGGGATTCTTGGACAGGTCGCCCCCCTCCTCCTCGAAGCGCCGGTGCACGATGGCGGCGGGATAGTTGTACAGGTTCTCCGGAACGGCCAGCTCGGGCCGATTCAGATGCAGCCGCACGGTATTATTGTCCACCTTTTCCACCGCGCCCGCGGTCATTTTCTTCTTGCCACCGCTTTCGGTGACCATGGAACTGAACAGGCCCTGATTGGATGAGCCGGTCTTGGGATCCAGCCATCTCGTGAAGTTGAACACCACGTCGTCGGCGTTGAACTCGTCGCCATTGTTCCACTTGACGCCCTGGCGCAGTTGCAGCGTCCAGGTCTTCAAATCGTCCGAGGCTTCCCAGCGCTCGCACAGGTAGGGGCGGGTGATGTTGTCGGGCCCGGTGATGGTGAGGTACTCCAGCACCTGGCGCGCAACGTTGGACTTCTCGGTCCAGTCGAAGGTGGCGGGATCGGTCATCTCCTGGCAGCGCATGGAGACGCGCAGCGTGCCGCCTTTCTTCGTACCGCCTCCCCTGCTGGCAGAGGGCGTCTCGCTCTTTTTTTCGCAGCCCGCCATGGCGTACGCAACGGGCGCGGCGACGCCCAGCAGGGTCGCGGTGCGCAGAAACTCCCGCCTGCCGATCTTTCCGACCCTCAGGTCGTCCATCATCTGGTAGACGCCCGGATGGTAGGGATATTTCTTGCTTTTCGCCATGACCGCTTCTCCTTCTTGCGATTGAGGATCGCCGGCGGCATCCCCCGGTCCGCCGCGCGCAGGAGCGCAACGCTGTTTCCCCGGCCTCAGCGTTGCGGACATCGTAGGCAAGCATTCGATGCTGCCTGGGCGCGTTTTTCCCAAGCAGGAAAAATGAAGGTATTAATATCGGCATACCGGTGCCGGATGTCAATTGGAGCCGGCCGAGCTTTGCCGCCATGGCACGGTGGTGCCGCTCAAGGCCCTTCCCGCGTCTAGCGCGGCGATTGCAGCGGCGCTGCGGCTTGTCGCTGCCCATCACGAGGCAATCCCCGCACGGCCTCGTCACGGCGGAGGGGTGACACCGGCTTGCGATCGCGGCGCATCCGGGCATAGGTGGTAATGACGCGCCGCCTCGGCGGCTCATTTCGGGCGGGCCCCATGGCCTTGCCTGCCGCGAGGCAACTCGCCAACGCTCCACAAACGAATACGGGGACGATGAAGACGGTACTGATCCTGCGGGGCGACGGCATCGGCCCGGAGGTGACCGAACAAGGCGTGAAGGTGCTGCGGGTGATGGCCGCCGAGGCCGCCATCGAGGTGGAGGTGGAGGAAGCCCTGATCGGCGCGGCCGCCCTGGACGCGGCCGGCGTCGCGCTGCCGGAGCAAACCCTCGCCCGGGCCGGGGCCGCGGACGCCATTCTGTTCGGTGCCGTGGGCGACCCCAGGTACGATCGTGCCGACTTCTACCTGCAGCCCGGCAAGGGCCTGCTCAGGTTGCGCCGGGAGCTGGAGCTTTACGCAAACCTGCGCCCGGTGAAGGCGTTTTCGGCCGCCCTGCAGGCCTCGCCGCTGAAAGCGGAGCGCATCGAGGGCGTGGATCTGATGATCGTGCGCGAGCTGACGGGGGGTATCTATTTCGGCGAACCCCGCGGCATTAAGGAGGAAGCGGGGGAACGCTACGCCCTCAACACGATGATCTATACCGAAAGGGAAGTGGAGCGCATCGTGCGCTTCGCTTTCGAGCTGGCACGCAAGCGCAGGCGAAAGCTTACCTCGGTGGACAAGGGAAACGCGTTGGAGGTGGGGCGGTTCTGGCGCGATACGGCGGCCCGCATTGCGCGGGAGTACGCGGACGTGGAGACCCACCACCTCTATGTGGACAACGCCGCCATGCAGATCATCCGCGAGCCGGCGCAGTTCGACACCCTGGTGATGGGCAATATGTTCGGGGACATCCTCAGCGATGCCGCGGCCAATCTCGTCGGTTCGCTCGGCATGCTGCCTTCCGCCAGCATCGGGCGGCACCATGCCCTCTACGAGCCCTGTCACGGCTCCGCGCCGGACATTGCCGGGCGGGACATCGCCAACCCGATCGCATCCATCCTTTCCGTGGGAATGCTCTTTGGGTATTCCTTCGACCGCCCGGAGGTCGAGGCGACCGTTCACAGGGCGGTGAATGACGTCCTCGCCCGGTACCGGACGGCGGACATCATGGAAGCCGGCAAGACGCAGGTGGGCTGCACGCAGATGGGCGATCTGATCGCCGAGCGCCTGCAGCGGGCAGGCTGAATGCCGATCCGATTGCGAACGGACCAGATAACGCTCTCCCTCACCGCCGGGCAAGGTGAGGAGCGTTCCTTCACCGATTACAAGCGGTCTCAAAAATAGCCAAAGTGGCACAAGCCCGACCCTTCGAGACAGGCTCCTTCAGAGCCTTCCTCAGGGAATCGGGCTTTATTAGCCGCGTTCCTGAGGAGCGAGCGGAGCGAGCGTCTCGAAGGGCGCGGCGCGCGGGTATTTTTGAGACCGCTTTTAGTGCCGCGGCTTGACAGAGCTGCTGGACAGAGCTGCTTGACAAGGCGGAGCCCATGCGCACAGTGTCTTGCAATGGGCTGCTCAAACCCGGCGATGTACCGCCGCGCGGCGGATCGTATCTGCTGGACAGGGTGCCGGACGGCGAGCCACGCTTCGGCTTCCCCAATATCAATGACAACACGGAGATCGCCGAGCTGATCGCTTGCGGCTGCCACGTCATTCTGTTTCCCACCGGGCGCCGCTCGGTGGTCGGCGCGCCATCGCGTCCGTGATTTAAGTGTGCGCCAATCCCGATACCTATGCCCGCATGGCCCAGGACATGGACGTGGATGCCGGGCGCATTCTGCGGGGCAGGGCAACGCTGGAACAAGTGGGGCGGGAAATATACGACCTGGTGCCGGCCGTGGCGGAATCCCGTCAGACCCACTCGGAGGCGCTCGGGCACCAGGAATTCATCATGACCTACAAGACCTTCGAGCCGATCGGCCTGGCCTGCTTGCCCGCCGCGGCCGGGTAGGCCATTGGTATCTGCTCACCCCGTAGCGCGGAGGCCGCGGGCCATGAAGATCGTGGACGTGAAGGCGAGGATATTCGCCGTGCCACCCAGGCGCATGGAAACCGAAGTGCCCTGGGTGTTTGGGCGCCTCGCTCAGGTGTTCGTGGAGGTAACTACCGACGACGGGCTGGTCGGCATCGGCGAAGCTTACGCCTACGGTGTGCCCAAGGCCAGCGCGGCGGTGGTCAATGAGACGCTGCGGCCCCTGCTGGTGGGCGAGGACGCACGCCGGATCGCCCAGCTCACCCAGCGGATGTTTCAGAAGACCCACCTGTTCGGCCGCTACGGTGTGACCACGTTCGCCATCAGCGGCGTGGAAATGGCGCTGTGGGACCTGGCCGGCAAGCGGGCGGGTCAGCCGCTCTATCAACTGCTCGGCGGAGCGGCGGGTACCAGGGTGCCCGCTTATGCCAGTCTCGTGCGGTACCCCGAAGAGCACGAGCAGATCCGCCTTGACGCGGAAAAAGCCATGGCCGAAGGCTTCACCATGCTAAAAGTGCATCAGATCACGGTGCCCAGCGTGGCCATGGCCCGCGAGGTGATCGGCGAGGACGTTCCATTGACGGTGGACATCAACTGCGAATGGAGCCCCTTCGAAGCCGCCCGCATGGCCGAGGCGATGCACGAGTACGAGCTGTTCTGGCTGGAAGAGCCGGTCTGGCCGCCGGAAGATTACCTCGGGCTGGCACAGGTGCAGGCCTCAACCGGCGTGCCCCTTTCCAGCGGGGAGAATGCCTGCACGGCCCATCAGTTCAAGGCAATGATGGATGCCGGCGCGGTCACTTATCTGCAGCCCAGCGTCACCAAGGTGGGCGGCATCGCCGAGTGGCTGAACGTAGCCCGGCTGGTCCAGCTGAACGGATTCGAACTGGCACCTCATTCGCCCTACTTCGGGCCCGGCTTGGCGGCTACGCTGCACCTGATCGCGCACACGGGTCAGGGGCGCTGGATCGAGAAGATTTACTTCGATCTGGAGGTTGAGCTGTTCAAGGAGCCATTGCAGCTGGCCGGCGGAGTCTATACCGTGCCGGACGGGCCCGGCCTGGGCGTGGAGCTGAACTGGGAGGCGCTGGCTGCGTTCGAGGTGGCGGATGGGTAAGCCACCCTCGCCCCCTTGTTCAGGCACCCCGGTCCAGGCCGTCAGAGCACCGCGGCCGCGGCCCGGGGTGGGGGCACTCAGCCGAGCCGGCTGAAAAAGTCGATCAAGGCCTCTGCGGTCTCCCGGGGCTTTTCAATCCAGAAAAAGTGCGCGGCGTCGGGCAACAGGCGCAACTGCGCGCCCGGAATGCCCTTGGCCAGCACGCGGGAATTCGCGGCGGGAATGAGCCGGTCCTCTGCGCCGGTAATGACCAGCGTCGGCGCGGCGATGCGGCCCAAATCGCCGCAGCCGTCCCAATTCTCGATCGCCTGCAGATGCCCCTGCACTACGTGCGGCGGAGTGGGATTCTCGTTGACGATCTCGAACAACCGGTCCAGCAGGGGACGGTTTTCGGCGCGGAAGGCATCGGTCACGTACGCCTCTTCCTGCCGGTAGGCCACCTCGCGTGCGTCCATCCGCTCCTTCGGCGTCAGGCGCAGCAGCTCCCATATGCGCTTTTCCGGCGCGATGGAACCCTTGCCGCAATTGCTGCAGCCGATCGCCAGCCCCTGCACCCTGGGGGGGTGGCGCGTGGCCAGGCGCTGAGCGATCATGCCGCCCATGGAAGTGCCGAACACATGAGCGGTGGGAATGTTCAGCGCGTCCAACAGCCCGGCGCAGTCGTCCGCGAATGCTTCGATGGAATAGCCGCCTTCCGGCTTGTCCGAGTTGCCGGTGCCGCGATTGTCGAACAGCACGAGCCGGAAATGGGGCGAAAGCGCGGCCAGCAACGGCTCCAGCCACACCACGCGGCTACGCCGAAAGCCGTTTATCATCAGCAGCGGCGGCCCCTGCCCCCGCAACTCGTAGTCCAGCTGGAGGGAACCTGCGTTCACTCTGGTCATTTCCCTGTTCTTCGCCTCCCCGCAGGCATGTTCTCCGGCGACGATCTTGCGATGTGTCTGCGCAAGCACCCTGTGCGCACGGAGACCCTATCTCCGTCCG
>JACZVE010000371.1 GCA_022572825.1 SAR324 cluster bacterium | reverse complement strand
GATTTTATGCCTCCGGCGGGTTGGGGGCTGAATCGCTGGCGAGTCGCACGATTCTCCCTTGCGAGTCGCGCGTTTCTCCCCCAACGCCCCCAGCAGGGAAGCAGCGCGCGACTCGCAAGCGCTGCCGCGCCCTGCACCCCGGGAAAGTGCTATATAAACAACTTACTAAGACTTACGATGAAATATCTCAACCTCAGTATTCGGGGGGTGCGGGGGGACGAATCGCTTGCGAGTCGCACGATTCTTCCCCCGCATTTGCTTTTCTTCGGATAAATCACAGCCCTTTAATTCCCTTTCGCCCCGTTGCGGCGGGGAAGGCGGGCCTCCCGGCGGCGCACGCATCAATCGCTCTGCACGGCGGCAACGCGGGCGGCGGCAACGCGGGCGCCTGAATACCGCGAATACACTTCCATAAAGCGCCGCATTTGGGCAACCGTACCGATGCTCATGCGGAAGGTGTCGGCCACCGGCGCGCGTTGCGGGCGCACCAGAATGTCGTGCGCCTTCAGGTAGGCGTGGCAGGCCTGCACGTCGTCCGGACGCACGAGGAGAAAATTGGCGTCGCTGGGAAAATAGAAAACGCCGTGCTCGCCGAGAAAGCGCTCCACCATCGGCTTGGCGCTGTGCATCACCTCGTCCACATAGGCCTGCCAGGATTGCGGGTGATCGAGCTGGGCTTCCGCTGCCACCACGGCCAGCGCATTGACGTCGTAGGGGATGCGGATCTTGTGCAGTTCCGCGATGAACGCCGCGCTGGACAGCGCATAGCCCAGCCGCAGGCCCGCCAGTGCAAACGCCTTGGAAAAGGTGCGCGTAACGATCAGATTGTCGTAGCGCCTCAGCAACGGTGCGGCGGTGGAGCCGGAGAACTCGTAGTAGGCCTCGTCCACCAATAC
Organism: SAR324 cluster bacterium; assembly: GCA_022572825.1. GTDB lineage: Bacteria > SAR324 > SAR324 > SAR324 > JACQKK01 > JACZVE01. The sequence goes on along the minus strand of JACZVE010000371.1, from coordinate 2,654 downwards.
CGCAATATCGGGATGGACTTTCAGCAGCCGCTCGATCTGCTCCAAGCTGGCCGAGGTTCCGGTCGGGTTGTTCGGGCTCACCACCACGATGAGGCGGGTGCGCGGCGTTACCGCCGCCACGATCTCCTCTATCGGGAAGGCCATGTCCGGCTCGCGGTACGGCGGCGACACGACCTGCGCCCCACAGCTCAGAGCGCAACTCTCCGTGACGAAGAAGCTTGGTTTGGCCATGATCATCTCGTCGCCCGCCTCCAGCAGCGCGTGTGTGATGAGCTGAATGGCCGCGTCCGATCCGTTGGTGACGATGATCCGCTCGGGCGGAGTGCCGGTGTAGCCGGCCAGCTTTTCCACGAAGCGGCCATAGGAGGGATACATGCGCAGCCGGCCGGCATCGATGAACCCCTTGATGGCTTCCGTGACCGCCGCGTCCGGAGGCAGCGTGGACTCGCTGAAGTCCAGCAGCAGGTAGTCCCGCTCCGTTCGGCCTTCCAGGGGCGGGTTGTATGCGCCCATCGATTGTATTGCCGTTCTGACTTTCATCCCGATTCCAGGTGGAGACCTCTGCGGAATGACGATGCCGCACTCGCACCATCGCGCCGGCGAGGTCAATCTATCGCATACCGGCCCCGTCTTGTCAGCGCAATCCGCGCCTCAGCGGTCATACGGGGGGTGTTCCTGCGGCTCGGCGCGGCCGGCCGCCTGCCAGCGCGCAAAGGCGGGCAGCGCCAAGACCCGTTCGATGTACCGCCCGCTGGCGGGATAGCCGCTCGTGTCCACGGCATAGGTGCAAAAGCGGGTGGCGACCGGCAGATACATGCAGTCCGCCATGCTCCACTCACCGAACAGGTAGGGTCCTCCGCCTGTCGTCAGCAATCCTTCCCACATGGAGAGGATGCGGGTGATATCTTCCTGAGTCGCCGCATCGATGGCCCACTCACCCGACGTCGGCCCCGGTGCGCGCGCCATGTTCATGGGCAGGCGGGCGCGCAGGGCGGCGAATCCGCTGTGCATCTCGGCACAGACGGCGCGGGCCAGTGCCCGGCGTTTGCGCTGGGCCGGCAGCATGCTGCCCGCGGCGTGGGCCTCGTTGACGTACTCGAGGATCGCCAGGGACTCGTGGACGGTCAGGTCGCCGTCCACCAAAGTGGGCACCAGTGCTGTCGGCGAATAGCGCCGCATCTCCGCCGGCGTCTCCGGGCGATACATCGCGATCGGCTTCTCCTCGAAATCCACGCCGGCCATGGTGAGACCGATCCAGGCGCGCAAGGACCAGCTCGAGTACTTCTTGTTGCCGATTACGAGCAGGGGCTTGGCCGTCATAAGCAACGAGGGGTGAACATCGGGGAGCGCGGACCGCCAGCTTTGAGCGCTTCTAACAAAACCTCTAATCAGGTAAGGCAGTTACCGGGTCGGACTATTGTGGGAGGACTGAAGGAAGAACTCAAATGTAGTCCCTAGCCCGGTTTTTGTGATGAGGCGCATTCTGCCCCCCATTTTTTCCAATTCGGTTTTCACCACATCGAGCCCGACGCCGCGCCCCGATAGATCGGAAACGGTTTTGGCTGAACTGAAGCCGGGAATGAACAGGAGGCGCAGAATATCCTCGCGGGACATGCGCTGTGCGTTTTCTGGCCTGATGAAACCTCGCTCGAGGCCCACCTTGCGGAGCAGCTCAGTATCGATGCCGCGACCGTCATCGAAGATCGTGATTTTGAGGCCGCCGTCGTGTTTCCGGAATTTCAGGCAAATTTTAGCCACTGCATCCTTACCTGATTGCAGCCGTTCTTCCGGTTGCTCGATTCCGTGGTCGATGGCATTTCGGATGACGTGCAGAAACAAAGGATCGAGCCGGTGAAAGAATTCCGGTGTCAATTCAGTCTCGTCCGGATCCTCGATCAATAGCTCCACCCGTTTGTCTAACTTTTCTGCGATCTGATCGACTAGCGATCGATATTTCTTCAAAAGGCGGATCGTCGGGATGCGTTTGAGCCTATCCAAAATAGGCATAATCTTCTCTGCCGCGTCCCCCTCGATGTGCTCAAGGATCTCACGACGAATGTGGTCAATTTTGGCCTCCGAAAGGGTGAATTTCCTTTCCTCGCTATCCTCCTCGCCAATCAGTTGTCGAACTGTATCCCTGGCCTGTTGCAGTTGGTTCCGCAGGTCATCCATATCAGCGAGGATCACCTGTTGCTGTTTTAAAAGTGTTTGGCTTTGGATGATGTCCTCCTTAATTTCCTCAAACTCAATTTGTTCGCCGCCTTTTTTCTCTTCGAGCTTAGCAATGTAATATCCATCCGGCCCCTTAAATACCCCGCTAACACCCCCTACCTCCAAAGATAAAAGGGTATTTCCCATTTGCGGAAAAGGTTCTTCTGTAATAAATCCTAGGTCACCGCCGTTGGCCGCCGTTTCCCCTTTTGAATGTTGCCTTGCCATTTGAGCAAAATCAGTTCCTACCAGAATTTGTCCTAAAATGTTTGCGGCCTCTTCTTTTGTCGGAACAACTATTTCTCTGACGCGCCATTGTGCAGCACCGATCAAAGCCTCCCGATTTTCATCGTAAAATACTCGTGCCTCAATCTCGGATACCGCAATATTTTCGGTCAGCTGCCGGGCCACTTCACGAACGATCAACGTTCTGCGAAATTCGT
>JACZVE010000370.1 GCA_022572825.1 SAR324 cluster bacterium | reverse complement strand
GGCAACCCGGCGCCTGCACGCGGGCGTCCTAAATCACTTGCTGGGCTACCTCGAGGGCAAACTGGACGGGGAGGCCGAGCGGGCGCTGCGGCAGGCCATCGATGCGTACCGGAGGGCACAGGTGCCCCTGATCGTCCCCCTCACCCTGCTGAGGCGCCATTTCCGCCGCCATCCGCACCCGGAGGTGGAGGGTCAGACCTACCTGGAGCCTTCTCCCCGGGAGCGGATGCTGCGGGAAGGCATCTGAGTGGCCTGCGGTTTTCCGGGGCAGGCGGGATTTTGCCGATTCGGTGGCGAATCCGTACCACCGGACACTTATTCCCCGACACACATCAATCAGCGACTGGCCTACCGATCCTGCATTCTCGCCGGCGAATGTGGTATCCCGAATGGAGGTCTCCTGTTTATCCGTGTTTATCTGCGTCCATCGGCGGTTTCAATTGCCACTGGGATAGCAGGCCACAGCGAATATACCACAATGAAAGTCACGGCAATCGAGACCATCCGCATCGAGGAGTTTCCCAACCTCCTCTGGGTGCAGATTTACACCGACGAGGGTCTCACCGGGGTCGGCGAGACCTTCTTCGGCCCGGAATCGGCCGAGGCGCACATTCACGGCATCATCGCCCCGTACCTGCTGGGCAAGGATCCGCGCCCGGTCGACCGGCACGCGGCCAACATGATCGGCTACGTCGGCTTTGTCGGCTCCAGCGCGGAGCAGCGGGGCCGTTCCGCGGTGGACATCGCCCTGTGGGACCTGTGGGGGCAGGCCTGCGGGCTGCCGGTGTACCAACTGCTGGGTGGGGCGGTGCGCGACGACATCCGCGTGTACAACACCTGCGCCGGCAACCGCTACGCGCTCAGCAAACCCGTGCACGACACCGCCAACTTCGGCCTGGACGCTAAAGGCGGCGGCCAGGATTATGAAGACCTGGACGCCTTCCTGCACCGGGCGGACGAGCTGGCGCACAGCCTGCTGGAGATGGGCATCACCGGCATGAAGATCTGGCCCTTCGACTTCGCCGCGGAGGCCTCACAAGGCGCCTATATCGGGGCGGCGGAGCTGCGCAAGGCGCTGGAGCCGTTCGAGAAAATCCGCCGGGCGGTGGGCGACCGCATCGACGTCATGTGCGAGCTGCACGCCCTGTGGAACCTGCCGACGGCCAAGCGGGTGGTCGCCGCTGTGGAGCCGTTCGATCCCTTGTGGATCGAGGATCCCGTCTTCATGGATCAACTGGAAAGCCTGGGCGAGGTGCAGGCGGCCACGCGCGTGCCCATCGCCACGGGCGAAACCCTGGGCGGCCGTGGCCAGTTCAAGGATCTCCTCCAGCGTCACGGCTGCGGGGTAGCCATCATGGACGTTTCCTGGTGCGGGGGCATCTCGGAAGCCCGCAAGATCGTGGCAATCGCGGAGGCCTGGCACATTCCCGTGGCGTTCCACGATTGCACCGGGCCGGTGGCGCTGACGGCCTCGACCCATCTGGCGCTCAACGCGCGCAACTGCTTCGTTCAGGAGATGGTGCGCGCCTTCTACTACGGCTGGTACGCGGACCTGGTGACGGCGCGGCCGCCCATCCAGCAGGGCCGCATCACCGTGCCCGACGGGCCCGGGCTGGGCCTGGCGCTTTCGCCGGAACGGCTAAAGGCCACGGACGTGCGCTTCCGGCGCAGCGAGTAGCCCTGCCCCCGGTCCAGCCTCGATACTGTTCACGAATTCACCCTCCGGAGGAAGCGGTCTGCGAAACGCATGCGCCGCAGTCCCCCCAGACCCCCCGCTTATTGGGGGTGCAGGGGCCTGATACGACGTCGAGGCCTCTGTATTAATTGCCACATTTGCTACGATCCAACCAACTGTTGATGTTCGCCACCATCGGAGAGGATGGCGATGACCGGGCAGGAAAGCGGACAGTTCGGTTTGGGGGAATTCGAAGCATACGCATCGGTTGGCCCACCTGGGATATGTCAGTTTTGAGAAAATCGGGTCAAGATGTACCGGCGCCGAGAGGCGTAGGCAATCCAACAGCATCTCCCCGGTGACCTCAAGGAGATCGGCGCCACAACAGAGCGGTACTTTTTACCACATCAACCGGTACCGGTACCTTGGTAAATAAAGTGCACAGGCGCCGGCTTTGACAAGCGTAGCCTTCACCCACGCCGCAAATCTGCCTTGGAAGGTGTATCGTGATCCAATCCTCGCACACGGTACGGTACCGGACCTCCAACGTCTCCACGTTGTTGAGGCTCAATTGCACCAGATCGCCCCCTCTCGCTGCCGCCTCGGCACGGCTGCGGGTCGCCGTGTCGGTGGGGTAGGACTTTCCAGGTTGATGGCGAACGTTCAACCACCCGAGGTAGATATACCCCTCATTCTGCAATTCCTCGCTGGTGGCTTGCGTTACTTGGGCGGGTTCGGACCTGGGGGAATATTCCCCGGAGGTTGCCGGGTGGAATTCCACCTCGTCGAATCCGGTACAGGCGACCAGCACCGGCAAGCTGCAATATAACAGGACGAGCCGTATCCATTTCAGGGCGAGGGGCCCCCGTGACAATCCTGCGGATATGATCAACCGCAATTTGGTAAAAGTCCGGTGGGGATCGTTATAGATGCCCGTGATTGAGTTGAAAGTAGCCCGTTGATCAACGCACCCCAATGTCAGAAATAGCGCCGTGAAGCCTTCGGCCATTCTCAGCATACCATTCATTACCGTACGTTCTCGAAGTTAAGGGGACTTTGTATTTTCAATGTTGGTGCCACGGAGATTTTCCTTTAGCCGGGGTCAACCAAGCCAACGGTCAAAGAATTCAGTGACTTTTTTCAAGTATTCCTCGCGAAAGGGTGACGGCTCCCGCTCTTTGCATGGCTCTCCCAGTAGGCGCACGCCCTCGGTGTGTCCCATGCCGGGGAGGATCCACAGCTCATTCGCGGGGTTGTTGGAAGCGACGATGAGCCTCCGCGAGTGCTCGACGGGAATGACCTGATCCTTGCTGCCATGGATGAAGAGGATCGGCCGCGGTGCGATGGTGGGGACGGCGCGTTCTGGTTGAATTGCGTGGAAATCCAGGGAATAGAAGAGCCCGGCGACGAGAGCGAACCCCGGCCGAAGGAGCCTGGAGACGCCTGCCGGAACCCCCGTCGTCCTCTCTATCTCGCCGTCAATTACGTCGCGCGCGTCGGCGAACGCATCTTTGAACTGAAGCAGCCCGGAAATCTCGGCTTTTTCCCGGGCATCGGCAACCGTTGGGACGGGTTCCGGCTTCGGCTCTACCTTGGGTTCCACCTTTGGGTCCGGCTCGACTGTCTTCTGTTCGGGTTCCTTCTTCGGCTCCACCTTTGGCGGCGGCGGAATGATCGGTTCCGGCTTCTCGAGCACGATCCGCGCAAGCTGCGGCGGCAGCTCTTCCAGCGCCTCCCGTTCGACTTCCGGCAGGGGCAGCATCGGGATGATCAGCCCGAACGCGAGGATTGCGAGCAGGCAGATTGAAACGAGTTTGCGCAGACGGCGCGATTCTGCCTCACCGATCGACCACGGCAATCCGTAGGGGTTGACGGACATGACA